>JAEWBL010000505.1 GCA_023391175.1 Pseudomonadota bacterium | reverse complement strand
CAACCCACAGCTGTGGAACGGGCCGATCCTGCTCCTCGCCCGCCACGGATTTTCGGACGGCGTGCTTTCCGGTGCCTTCCGGCAGACGGATTTCGCGGCCTTTACCTTCTGGCGCGACGAAGGCTGGAAGGACGAGGGCATGGTCAACGCCTTCGCGCTCGGCGCCATCGAAGGCTCCGACGGCGGCTTCGTGCTGGGCGTCATGGGGCCGCAGACGGCCTCTGCCGGCCGCATCTACTTCCCGGGCGGCACCCCTGACCCGTCCGACATCACGCCGGACGGCCGCGTGGATCTCCACGCCTCCATGCTGCGCGAGCTGGAGGAGGAAACCGGCCTCTCTGCCTCGGACATCCTTCGGGATGGCGGCTTCACCGGCCTGTTTGACGGACCGCGCGTCGCGCTCCTCGGGCGCCTGGTGTTCGATGCGCCGGCCGAGGTGCTTGCCGCGCGCATCCGCGCCTTCATCGCCGCAGAAGCGAACCCGGAACTCGCCGACGTGGCGGTGGTGCGGAGCGAAGCCGACCTCACCCCCGCCATGGCCCCCTTCGCCGTAGACTACATGCGCTGGCGCTGGGCGGGGAACTGAGGGCCGAGCCGGTCCTCTGACTTGTCGCCCTGTCGCTTACTTGCCGCGGGCGAGCCGCGCCGCCTTGCGCTTCGCCATGGTGGCCAGCATGTCGGAGGCGGTGAGGACGATAAGTGCGGTCATGGCCAGTGCAGTCGCCGTCAGCGCATAGATGATGATGAAGGCGTAGCCGAAGAAATAGGTCAGGTACCCGAAGGCGAACACGAGGTTCGCCATGAAGAAATACTTCGCGTCGGGCAGCCCGTAGATGGCATCGCGCAGAAGCCACCCGAAGACGGGAACATGAAGCACGGCGCGCGTGGCGGTTCGCATGGGGCAGGGTCCGGTCACATGGGTCGAGGCTCGTCCCGCAGTGCGGAACCTGGCAATCCTTCGCCGGACATTTGATCTGGATCAATATTCCCATTCGCCGCAGGCGGGCCAAACCGGTGCGGCCTCGCGCCGCGCCGGCAAAACGTTATGGTCTCCGGTGCGGTCTCGCGCCGCGCCGAAGACGGCATGTCTGCCTCTCAGGCCGCTGCGTGGCGTGTGGCGGGGGCGGTGAACGCGCGCTCCATCTCCCGGCGCAGGCGCACGGTGTCGCTGTCGCCGATCTCCACGTCCGCCCAGCCGACCACCTCGCCGCGGGCGATGGGGCGGGTGAGGCGCACCTTGTGGGCGAGGCCGATGGGCAGGGCGCCGCGGGCAAGGGACTCCTCCGCCCGCATGATGCGGCCCCACACGGTGTAGCCGCCCTCGCCATCCAGCATTTCGCCGGGGGCGAGGTCCTTCTTCGCCACCGCCACGGCGTCGGAGAAGAAGCCGATGGGCGCGCCCGTCGCCTCGTTCCTGAGCGCTGCTGCGGCGACGCTGATGCCGAGTTCCAGCCCGATCATGTGGTAGGGTCGGTAGAGCGCCGTGTAGCGCCCGCTCGGATCCGTGGCCATGCCGTATTCGCGGAAGCAGCGGCGGGCATAGTCGCCCCGCGCCGAGGGATCGGCCTCGATCACCACGTAGACGCCCCAGCGCAGATCCCGGAACACCGGCCGTCCATCCCGTTCCAGGCTGGACACCACCTCCACCTGCCCGGCCTCCTCCAGCAGTCCGCCGGCGTCGCGGGGGCGCAGGATGGTGGGCAGGTCGTCCACCCCACAGGGCGGGAAGAGAAGCCCGTCGCGGGGCGCCTTGAGGCCTGTGGCGTTGGAGATGGCGGCCATCTCGATGGAGGATTTCGTGCCGTCCACGAAGGAGTTGAACATCTGCGGGTTCATCCCGCCGATGGCCGCCTGCTCGGGAGTGAGGCCGATGTTGCGCCATACGTCGTCGGGCGTGGAGGCGTGATAGGCGGGCAGATATTTCGTGCCCTTGCCGGCCGCCACGACGGTGAAGCCGCAGGCCTGCGCCCAGTCCACCATCTCGCACACCAGCGCCGGCTGGTCGCCATACGCCGCCGCATAGACGACGCCCGCCTCCGCCGCCTTGCGGGCGATGAGCGGGCCGGCCAGCACGTCGGCCTCCACCGTCACCATCACGATGTGGCGCCGCGCGGCGATGGCGAGCAGCGCGTGCCTGAGCCCCGCTGCCGGGCTGCCTGTGGCGTCCACGATCACCTCGATGCCGTCCGCATTGATGAGCGCCTCGGCATCCTCGGTGAGGACGGTGCGACCGGTGCGGCGTGCGTCGTCGAAATCGGTCGCGAGCGCGTCGTCCACCGGCCAGCCGGTGTTGGCGAGGGCATCCTTCGCCCGCGTGACGGAAAGATCGGCGATGCCCATCAGGTGCATGCCCACCGTCGTGCGCACCTGCGACAGGAACATGGAGCCGAACTTGCCGGCGCCGATGAGGCCGACGCGCACCGGCCGGCCTTCGGCCGCGCGGGCGCGAAGCTTGGCTGCGAGATTCATGGGGTCGCTCTCCTTCCTTGCGGAAGCCGGGCGAAGACAGGCGCACGCGCGTGCCCGTCGGGCGGGCCGATGCGCTGGAGCGTTCCTCCGTCCGGCCATCGCCGGTTGTCTGCGGCCGGATCGTTGCTGTCCGGCCGTGGCGGGTCGTGCCCGCAGGTGCAAGGGTAGTGCCCGAATCCGGCAGAGGGAAGCGTCCCGCTGGGGCAGGGCGGGCGACTTTCAGCCGATGATGCTGTAGCCGCCGTCGATCTGGTGGACACCGCCGGTGACGTTGGCGGCCTCGCGGCTGGCGAGGAAGGCGGCGAAGGCCCCTACATCCTCGATAGAGGCAAGGAGGTGGGTCGGCGCCCGCTCGGCGGCTTCGTTCAGCAACTCGTCGAAGTCCTGGATTCCGGAGGCGGCGCGGGTCTTCAGCGGGCCGGGCGAGAGGGCATGGACAGAGATGCGCTTCTCGCCCATTTCCGCCGCCGCATAGCGCACCACGGATTCGAGGGCGGATTTCACCGGCCCCATGATGTTGTAATGCTCGACCACCTTCTCCGCGCCGTAGAACGAGACGGTCATGCAGGTGCCGCCCTCGCGCATCAGCGGTTCGGCGAGGCGGATCATGCGCAGGAAGGAATGGACGGAGACGTCCATGGCCTTGGCGAAGCCCTCCGCCGAGCAATCGATGACCCGGCCGTGCAGATCCTCCTTCGGGCAGAAGGCGATGGAGTGCAGGAGGGTGTCGAGCCGGCCCCAGCGGGCCGTGATCTCGGCAAAGACCGCTTCGAGCTGGCCGGGAATGCTCACATCGAGGGGCAGGATCAACTCGGCGCCGATGCTCTCGGCGAGCGGACGGACGTGGGGCTCGGCCCGTTCGTTGAGATAGGTGATGGCGACCTCAGCCCCCTGCTCGTGCAGGGCCTTGGCGCAGCCCCAGGCGATGGACTGGTCGTTGGCCACGCCCACCACCAGCGCCTTCTGGCCCTTCAGCGAAAACATGGGCAAGCCCCTTTGCGTTGCAGTCGTGCATCTCCTCGCACCCGGCGCGCGATGCCAACATGACGAAAGTCAAACGGACCCAGGTGCCGTCCCTCCTTCGGGCGGTTGACGCCCGCCGCGCCCGCCGCCACAACCCGGCCAGCAGGGGAGGGGCGCGTGGTGGCGGAGAAGCAGACGGTGGAGGCGCGCGCCTTTGCCAAGGCGGTCCGGCGGCTGATCCCGCTGATGATGGTGCTCTACGTGGTCAGCTTCCTCGACCGCGTGAACGTGGGCTTCGCGGCCCTGACCATGAATGCCGACCTCGGCCTTTCGCCGGAGGTCTATGGCTGGGGCGCCGGCATCTTCTTCTTTGGCTATTTCCTGTTCGAGGTTCCGAGCAACCTGGTGCTGCAGAAGGTGGGCGCCCGGCTGTGGATCTGCCGCATCATGGTGACGTGGGGCCTGATCTCGGCGGCGACCGCCTTCGTGACGGGTGCGACCGGCTTCTTCATTGCCCGCTTCCTGCTCGGAGCCGCCGAGGCCGGCTTCCTGCCGGGCATGATCCTCTATCTCGGCTACTGGTTCCCGCTCTCGGTGCGGGCGCGCTACGTGGCGCTGTTCATGGCGGCGGTGCCGATCTCCAGCGCGCTGGGGGCGCCGCTGTCGGCCTGGATCCTCGACACTCACGGGCTCCTCGGGCTCGCCGGGTGGCAGTGGCTGTTCATCATCGAGGGCCTGCCGGCGGTGGCGCTCGGCCTGGTGGTGCTCGCCCTGCTCCCGGATGGTCCTGAACAGGCCCGGTGGCTGTCGGCGGAAGAGAAGGCCGCCATTGCCGCGCGTCTCGCCGCTGACCATGCCACCCATGATGCGGCGCACCAGGCACATCCCGCCGGCACCCACGAGGCTCTGTTGCCGGCGCTGAAGGATGTGCGGGTCGTCGTGCTCTGCCTCGTCTATCTGGGCCTCGTGGTGGGGCTCTACGGCATCGGCCTGTGGCTGCCGCAGATCGTGCGCGCCATGGGCTATTCCACCCACGAAGTGGGCCTGATCCTCATCATTCCCTATGCGCTGAGCGCCCTCGCCATGCTCGCCGTGGGCCGCCACAGCGACCGGCGCGGTGAACGGGTGCTGCATGTGGCGGTTCCGGCCATCGCTGGGGCGGCGGGGCTGGCCGCCAGCGTGGTGGCGCCCACGCACATGGCGGCCATCGCCGCCATCTCGCTCGCCTCCATGGGCATCTATGCGTCGCTGGGGCCGTTCTGGTCCGTGCCGCCGCAGTTCCTCCGCGGCACGGCGGCGGCAGCGGGAATCGCCCTCATCAATTCGGTGGGCAACCTCGGCGGCTTCGCCGGGCCCTATCTCGTTGGATTCGTGCGGGAGGCGACCGGCCGGTTCGATGCCGGCTTCATGGCGCTGGCGGCCATCGTGTTCGCCGGCGCGATGCTGATGCTCGCTTTTCGGCCGCATCTCGGCCCTTTGCTGCAGTGCAATGACGCTGGGACAAGAAAAATTTAGCCAGCAGCGTCTCCGCCTGATGAAGAGGTGAAGCTTTTCTGTTTTACTATCCCTCCAAATGACCGCCGGACAGTCGGCGGCGCGGGAGGAAGATCGTGGCATTTCAATCAAACAGGCGGTCGCATCCGCCCTCTGCGGGTACTGCGGGGGGCTCGCTGGGGCAGTTGACGGCACACAGGCAGCTCACGACGCATGGCATGGCAGCGGGCGACGCAGGCGCGCGCGAGCGCGCCTCGGTCATGATCGTGGCCATGGCCTGCTCCTTCTCCGGCCTGCTGGTGGGGATCTGCCTCGCCGCGGCGCACTGGACCGCCCTTGCATTTCTCGCGGGCGCGGCGCTTGCCGGCACGGGCGCCTGGTTCGCCCGCGGGCTCGCCCTTGACCTGTCGCACGAGGGCGGGGACGGCGCGCAATAGCGCCTTGCGCAGCGCCGGCCCGTCGCCGGCCGCCTCCCTCGGGTGACGCGCCGTATCGCGGCTCGGTCAGTCTACAGCGAGCGGGTGACGCGCCGTATCGCGGCGCGTCACGGCCTCTACCGGGCTCGGTGCCCCGCTGACCGCCCGCGTGATTGCGAGGCGCGTCGCCTCGTGGTTGAAGGCCTGGACGCGCGCATCGTCGCTGGCGTCCCAGTGGATGAACACCCCGACGCAGATGAAGATGTCGTCGGCCTCCTCGATGGGGATGATGCCGTCCGCCACGCAGTCCGCCACCGCCTTGGCGACCGCATATTGCGCCGGCCCGAACATCTGCACCGCCTGGCGGGCATCCTTGATCGTCACCTTGTTGAAGAGGACGGTGGCGGGTTTCACCATCAGATTGGGCTCGACCACAGCGAGCAGCGCGGTGAATCCGTCCTTGTTGTTGGTGAGGGCGTTGACGAAGGCGATCTCGGCCGAGGAACCGCGCGGACCCATGATGAGGTCGATGTGCGCCACCTCGTTGCCGTCGCCCACCAGGGCCTCTCCCACCAGAAGACGGTCGATCCTGGGCATGAAATCCTCCGCAAAATGCTGTGCTGAAAAGGCGTCTTGAAAAGATCTACTGGACTTCGAAAGGGATGTTGCCGGTCGCCGCCGCGCCGCGCCCGTCGCGCAGGGTCACGAACACGCGGTAGCGGCCGGGCGGCAGGCCGAAGATGCGCACGCCGGTCGGCGCGGCGTCGTGCAGGCCCTCGGGGAAGCTCGGCGGCACCGGCTCGGGATCGCCGCCGACGCTGCGGGCGGTGGTTTCAGCCATGATCTGCCATTCGGCCTTCAGCGGGTCACCATCGGGATCGGTGGCGGCGAGGCGCACCACGGTCTGTCCGTCGGTGGGGAAGCGGGCGGGGCCGACGAGGGAGAGCGCGAGGATGCGTGGCGCCCGGTTGGGGCCGCCGGGCACCTTCCCGCCCCACAAATCGGCCATCACCTCCACCGTCTCCGTCCATTCGCCGGTGGGCAGCAGCAGCGAATAATAGGAGGGCGTCACCTCCTGCTTCTGCCCCCACAGGAAGGGCATGGCACCGACCCCCGCCTGCTTGGCGGTCATCAGGTAGCGCCGCACGCGCGTGGCCTTGTCCGAGGAGGTGGGCTCCATGGGCGCCCCCCACGGGGCCTTCGGGGCGTCCCAATGGCCCTGCGCACCGAGCTCGGTGAGAATGATGGGGCCTGTCCAGCCCTGAGCCCGCGCCCGGCCGGCGGCGGTGAGAAGGCCGTCGCCATAGCCGTTGATGCCGAGCACGTCGATGTCCGGCGCGTTGTCCTTGAGGATGGCGGCCTTGTCCTGGCCAACCTCGGCCAGCACCGCCATGGTGGGGTGCTGGCCATCGAGCGTCTTGACGAGACGCGCAGCCTCCTCGATCGCCGGCCAGACGGCCTGGGCCTCCTCCGGCTGAAGCTCGACCTCCACTTCGTTGCCGATCCCCCACATGAGCAGCGCCGGATGTGTGCGGTAGCGCTCGACCATGTGGCGCAGGGCGTCGAGCTGGGCCGTCACCGCGCCGCGATCGGCATAATTGAAGCCGAGGCGCGGATGGGCGAGCCAGAAGCCGACGATGACCCTCAGCCCCGCCCGCTGCGCCGCATCCAGAATCTCGCCGGGCTCCTGCCCGTAGGTCCGGATGGTATTGGCGCCGAGGGCCTTCAACTCCGGAAAGCGCGCCTCTCCGCTGGCGCCGAGGGGAATGAAGGGCTTGCCATCCACCAGGATCTCGGTTCCGCGCACCGCCACCTGGGAGGCTTTGGCCTGCCGCACGAGGGCAGGGGAGAGGACCAGCGCAAGAAGCAGGAGGACGAAAACGTGACGCACGGACTTCACTCGCCATTGGCCTGAGGACATCGACGCATTGCAGCATGCAGGGTGCGGGATGGCTTCGGCAACATCAACCCGGCCCGGGCCGCGCGCCTTGCCGCATCGCACGCGGGAACCGGAGCGGGTGCGACGCGATCTGCTATAAGCGCCGCATTCCCGCCGCACCAAGGTCCGCCTCATGCCCGTGATCGCCCACCTCTCAGACCCGCATCTCGGCCCGATCCCGGAGGCGCGCGTCTCCGAGCTTCTGGGCAAGCGCTTCTTCGGGATGATGAACTGGATCGGCGCGCGGCGGCGCAATTTCGGCGCATCGACGCTGGCGCCCCTGACGGCGGACCTCCTCGCCCAGCAGCCGGACCATATCTGCGTCACCGGCGACCTCGTGAACGTCAGCCTGCCGGCCGAGTTCGATACCGGCGCCACCTTCCTCGCCTCCCTCGGGCCGCCCGCGCAGGTGAGCGTGGTGCCGGGGAACCACGACGCCTATGTCCGCTCGGCCATGCACTACCACCTGGAGCATTGGGCCCCGTTTCTCGCGGGCGATGACAGCCATCCCCATACGCCGGTGGACGTGGATTCATTCCCTTACGTGAGGCGACGCGGCGAGGTGGCGGTGGTGGGCGTGTCCACGGCCATCCCCACGGCCGTGTTCCTCGCCAGCGGGAAGGCGGGGCGGGCGCAGCTCGGCCGGCTTTCGGCGCTGCTGGAGCAACTGAAGGCGGAAGGGCTGTTCCGGGTGGTGATGATCCACCATCCCCCGGTCGGCGAACGTCCCTTCCACCGCGACCTGCGCGATGCGGAGGAGGTGCGCGCGGTGCTGGCACAGGCGGGAGCGGAGCTGGTGCTGCACGGGCACGACCACCGCGCCTCCCTCGGCTACATCCCTTCCGCTGCCGGTCCCATTCCGGTGGTGGGCGTGCCCTCCGCCTCGGCCGGGCCGCAGGATGAGCGCGGCGCCGGCGGATATTGCCTTTACCGTATCTCTGGCGGCCCGGGGGCCTGGCGCTGCGAAATGGAACGGCGCGGTTACGCGAGGGATTCGGAGGGTATTTCGACCCTCGGCACGCAAATACTATTCGAGCCTGGCGCCGTTGCCTGAAAGTTGTGGCAGAATGTGGGGTGTGTCGTGACGTAAGTCACACGAATAATCTATTTGCAACAACTTGTATCAAGATGTCTATTACCGAAGTTTAAGTTGCCCGGCGTGGGGTTGGGGACGATGCTTCCTTCGTCCCTGAAGGAGGACCCACGAATGAAACGCGCTCTTTTTGCCGCAACCGCCGCTGCGCTGATCGCCGGTTCCGCGGCCACCTACGCCGCCAATACCAACGCGGCGGGGGATGCGCCGCACCGCTGGCAGCCGACCGCCGAGGATCGCGCCATCCTCACCGACGCCCGCATCGTCTCGCTCAAGACCGCGCTGAAGCTGACTCCCGACCAGGAGAAGCTGTGGCCGGGCGTGGAGCAGACGCTGAAGTCCGTGGCGAAGGAGGCGGCCCAGCGCCGCGAGCAGATGGCCGCCGACCGCAAGGCCGCCCGCGAGGCGCGGCAGGCCGGCACGCCCGCCGATCCCATCGCCCGGATGCGCGCGGCTGCCGACCGCATGGACGCCCGTGCCGCCGACTTGCGCAAGATCGCCGATGCGGCGGACCCGCTCTACAAGACCCTGGACACCGCGCAGAAGCAGCGCCTCAACATGGTGCTGCACCAGCAGTTCCGAGGCATGGGCGGTGGCATGGGCGGGGGCTGGCATCACGGCCCGCATGGCGGTCCCAACGCCGATGGCCCGCGGCGCGGCTGACCGGCGCGCGACTGAGACCGGATCTGGCGGGGCGGCTTCGGCCGCTCCGCCTATCCATTTCTCGGAGGTAGTGAGAGGCCGATTCATGAGAGCGGCTCATGGGCCCGTTGACGATTATTGATTTTCCAAAGGACGTTGGCTGCTCGTAGAATGGGATCAACGTGCACCGCCCGTGTGCATCTCCCAACGCGAGACGACCCCGATGTCCGCCCCGACCTCCCCGCCCGCCGCCTCCGGCCGGAGCGGCGCTGTTCCAGCCATTCTCATTCTCATTGCCGGCTCGGCGGTGGCCCTGCTCACCTTCGGGCCGCGCTCGGTGTTCGGCCTGTTCCTGCTGCCCATGTCGCAGGAGTTCGGTTGGGGCCGCGACGTGTTCGGCTTTGCCGTCGCCATCCAGAACCTCTTGTGGGGCGTGGGTTCGCCCTTCGCCGGGGCGCTGGCCGATCGCTTCGGCACGGTCAGGGTGCTGTGCTGCGGCGCGCTCATCTATGCGGCCGGCCTCGCGCTGATGGCCTATGCGACGACGCCCGGCCTGCTGCACCTGTCGGCGGGCGTGCTCATCGGCTTCGGCCTCTCCGCCGCCTCGTTCAATCTGGTGCTGGCGGCGTTCGGCAAGCTGCTCCCCAACGAATGGAAGTCGCTGGGCTTCGGCCTTGCCACCGCGGCCGGCTCGTTCGGCCAGTTCCTGTTCCCGCCGCTCACGCGCGGGCTGATGGACACCATCGGCTGGCACGAGACGCTGCTGGTGTTCGGCGCCTCGCTGCTCATCGTGCTGCCCTTCTCGCTGGCGCTGGCCACCCGCCCGGCGGCACCGTCTGCGGCCGGCGCGGCCCAGGCGCCGCAGCAGACCATCGGCGCGGCCCTGAACGAGGCGCTCAGGCATCCGAGCTATGTGCTGCTGGTGCTTGGCTTCTTCACCTGCGGCTTCCAGCTTGCCTTCGTCACCGTCCACATGCCCGCCTATCTCGCGGACAAGGGCATCACGGCGGGCATCGGCGCCTCCACCCTGGCGCTCATCGGCCTGTTCAACAT
>JAEWBL010000403.1 GCA_023391175.1 Pseudomonadota bacterium | reverse complement strand
CGGGGCCCCTTCGCTCCCGGGGGGGGTGGGCGGGGAAAATCCTCTCCCCTGTGCGCCCGTCGCCGTGCCACCATGCGCCGCCCCGCCCCAGAGATCCGATCCGGGAGAGCCGTCATGATCCCCACGCGGACCGTAGCCCCGCGCCAGAGCCGCGAACCCGGGCATCGTCGCAAGTTTCTGGTGGTGGTGGACGATACCCCGGAATGCGACCGCGCCGTCTATTACGCCGCCCGCCGCGCCGCCGGCACCGAGGGCGGGGTGGTGATGCTGGGGGTTCTGGAACTTGAAGGCGTCAGCCAGCAATGGCTCGGCGTCGCCGATCTGATGCGGGCCGAAGCCCATGAGGAGATGGAGGCGCGGCTCGCCAAGTACGTCGCGCGGGCGCGGCAGGTGGCCGGCATCGCACAGGAGACCGTGATCCGGGAGGGTGCTTTGGCGGAGGCCATCGGCGCGGTGATCCATGAGGACCGCGATATCGCCATCCTGGTGCTTGCCGCCGGGACCGGAAAGGAAGGGCCGGGGCCGCTGGTGGCCTCGCTTGCTGCCGGCCATGCGGCACGGTTTCCCATCCCCGTCACCATCGTGCCGGGTGCGCTGACCGATCAGGAGCTGGACGGGCTGGCCTGAGAGCGTAAACCGCCGGGACGGATCGCTCCATCCCGGCGGTCGCGCGGCCCGGCGAGAAACGCAAGGACTTGATCCTCGCTCGGGACGGCGGTTCGAATGTCTGGTTGATCCGGCAGCTTTGGCGGATCGGGCGCGGCAGGCCTGACGCGGACGGGCCATCGAGATAGGGTGATGGCGGGCTCTTCAGCGCCGGGCGTCGCCATCGACGGGTCGAGGCGGAGCGCGGTCGGCCGGCTTGAACACCCCGCGTGCGGCGCAATTGGGGCGGCCCGGCTCGGGTGGGGCGGATGTGCCATGCGCGAATCGCAGGTCATTGCCGGCAAAGCGCTAACTTGGACGCCGGGCTTGCGTCTCCGGCGTTTCCGTCTATATTAGCGCCGTCCCCCATGGGGATGCCTCAGCGCCATCGCAGTCGAAGGTGATGAGAGTGGGCCCCGGTCGGGACCCGCTCCTTTTCTGCTTATCCGGTGTCCCGCGACACCAGATGCGCCCTTCGGGGTGCCGGGCGGGCCTGATGGCCATATGAATTTCGGGCGCCGGTGCCGAGCCGCCGCGTCCGGCAAAAAATGAACCAGCGGACGACGCGCGGCGGACAAGCCGGCGCGAAGCGATCCGCACCCGGAGTGACATGACCGAGATCAACGCCGTGCTGGACGATCCCAACGAGCCGCGCCTCATCACCGAGACCGGCGTGGCGGCCCGTGTCGCCGCCATCGCTTCCGGCGTGCTCGGCGGCCTGGGCTATCGCCTGGTGCGCGTCAAGGTCACGAACCGCGACGGCGGCACCGTGCAGATCATGGCCGAGCGTCCCGACGGCACCATGTCCATCGACGATTGCGAGGCTGCCTCCCGCGCCCTCTCGCCGGTGCTCGATGTGGAAGACCCCATCGCCAGCGCCTATCGCCTCGAAATGTCCTCGCCCGGCATCGACCGGCCGCTGGTGCGGCTGTCGGATTTCGTGCGCTGGGCGGGCCACGAGGTAAAGGTGGAGATGAGCGTACCGGTGGACAGCCGCAAGCGCTTCCGCGGCATCCTCACCGGCGCCGAAGATGGCGATGCACTGGTGCGCCGCACCGATGCGCGCGCCGACGAGGAGGCCACAGTCCGCCTGCCGCTCCGCGACATCCACGATGCCCGCCTCGTGCTCACCGACGCGCTGATCCGCGAGGCGCTGCGCGGGGCCAAGGCCGCCGGCCAGGAGCTGGACGAGGAGGCCGAAGACTTCCTCGACACCGTCGATCCGCTGGAGGCCGACGACACGTTCGAGCCGGGCGATCTGGACGGTGACGACGACGGGGCGCCCGCCAAGCCGGCGCGCGGTCCGGTTGCCAACAAGGCCGCTACCGGCAAGGTCGCCGGCAAGAAGGCGAAGAAATCCAAGGTCGCGGGCAAGAAGCCCGATGGAAAGAAGTCCAACGCCAAGAAGAAGGCGGGCCTCGAGACGGCCGCCTCCTCGGCCAACGCCAGCAGCGTGAAGGAGAAGCACTGATGGTCGCCGTCAGCGCAAACCGGCTGGAGCTCCTGCAGATCGCCGATGCGGTCGCGCGGGAGAAGTCCATCGACCGCAGCATCGTCATCGCCGCCATGGAAGATGCCATCGCCAAGGCCGCGCGCTCGCGCTACGGCCAGGAGACGGACATCCACGCCGACATCAACTCCAAGACCGGCGAGCTGCGCCTTGCGCGCCACCTGCTGGTGGTGGACGAGGTGGAGAATACCGCCACCGAGATCACGCTGGACGGCGCCCGCCGCCACAATCCCGCGGCGCAGGTGGGCGACACCATCGCCGACACCCTGCCGCCCTTCGATTTCGGCCGCATCGCCGCGCAGAGCGCGAAGCAGGTCATCGTGCAGAAGGTGCGCGAGGCTGAGCGCGACCGGCAGTATGACGAATACAAGGACCGCATCGGCGACGTGCTGAACGGTCTCGTGAAGCGTGTCGAGTACGGCAACGTCGTGGTGGACCTCGGCCGTGGCGAAGGCATCCTGCGCCGCGACGAACTGCTGCCCCGCGAGACGGTGAAGACCGGCGACCGCATCCGCGCCTACATCTACGACGTGCGTCGCGAGCCGCGCGGCCCGCAGATTTTCCTCTCCCGCACGCATCCCCAGTTCATGGCGAAGCTGTTCGCGCAGGAAGTGCCGGAAATCTACGACGGCATCGTCGAGATCAAGGCGGTGGCCCGCGATCCGGGCTCCCGCGCCAAGATCGCCGTCATCTCCCGCGACCAGTCGGTGGACCCGGTCGGCGCCTGCGTCGGCATGCGCGGCTCGCGCGTGCAGGCGGTGGTGAACGAGCTGCAGGGCGAGAAGATCGACATCATCCCCTGGAACCCGGACATCGCCACCTTCATCGTCAACGCCCTTGCCCCCGCCGAGGTGGTGAAGGTGGTGCTCGACGAGGATCGCGAGCGCATCGAGGTGGTGGTGCCCGACGCCCAGCTCTCGCTGGCCATCGGCCGCCGCGGCCAGAATGTGCGCCTCGCCACCCAGCTCACCGGCTGGGACATCGACATCATGACCGAGCAGGAGGAGAGCGAGCGGCGGCAGAAGGAATTCGCCGAGCGCACCAAGATGTTCTCCGAGGCCCTCGATCTCGACG
>JAEWBL010000295.1 GCA_023391175.1 Pseudomonadota bacterium | reverse complement strand
GTCCCGTATCGTCCTCGCCCGCGAGGCCATCGGTCTCTTCCTGGCGCAGGAGCAGCAGGCCGCTCGCTGGATGGCCAACAGCGCCCGCCCCAGCGGCTACCTGACGACCGAAGCGAAGCTGACCCCCGAAGGCGCCGCCCGCATGAAGGCGGATTGGCAGGCGAGCGCGGCCGGCATCCGCAACACGGGCAGCACCCCGGTGCTGGAGCAGGGCGTCAAGTGGCAAGGCATGTCGCTCTCCGCCTCCGACATGGAATTCATCGCGTCCCGGCAGTTCCAGCTGCAGGAGATCGCCCGCATCTTCCGCATCCCGCCGCATATGATCGGCGAGCTGTCCCGCTCCACGAACAACAACATCACCCAGCAGGGGCAGGAATACGTCAACTACACCATCTCTGGCTTCACCCGCCGCTGGGAAATGAAGCTCGACACCACCTTCGATCTGCGCCGCGAAGGCCTTGAGGTCGATTTTGACATGTCGGAGCTGCTGCGGGCCGACCTCGTCAGCCGCATGAACATCTACCGCACCGGCATCATGTCCATGGTGATGACGCCGGACGAAGCCCGCATTGACGCCGGCCTGCCCCCCATGGGCGGCGACGCCGCGAAACTCCAGTTCCCGGCCAACATGGCCCGCGACGGCAGCCAGTCCACCGGGACGGCGCCGGACGATGCCGGGCGGCCGCCCGCCGACCAACCGAAGGATTGAGCCCATGCCTGCACCCGCGAAGCCGCGCAAGCCGTCGCGCGCCGCCCAGCCGCCGGCGGCCGAGATCGTGGATTTCCGCGAGTTCCGCGCCCGCGCCGTCGCCGGCATCCCGGTGCCCGCGGCCGTGCGCACCTATCCGGTGCTGCGCCTTCTGGAGACCGACGCGGCGCAGGCCGATGACAGCCGCGTGGTCTCCTTCGTTTTCTCCGACGACTCGGTGGACCGCTATGGCGACACCATCGACCAGCGCGGCTGGGTGCTGGACTCCTACCGTGCCAACCCCGTCGTCCTCTTCGGCCACAACGACAAACAGGCCGGAAACGTCATCGGCAAGGTGCTGAACCTGCGCGTCGAGGGCAACCGCCTCATCGGCGATGTGGAGTTCGCTGCGGCTGACGTGAACCCGGAGGCGGACGTGGTGTTCCGCCTGGTCAAGGGCGGCTTTCTCAACTGCGTTTCCGTCGGTTTCCAGCCGCTGGAATGGTCCCTGTCCAAGGACAAGAGCCGCCCGGGCGGCGTGGACTTCAAGAAGCAGGAACTGCTCGAGCTTTCCATCGTGCCCGTGCCGGCCAATGCGAATGCGCTGGTGCAGGTCCGCGCCGCCGGCATCGATGCCGGCCGCGTTGCCCTCGGCATGACCGCAGCGCGCGACGCTGATATCCGCGAGATCAAGGGCCTCTACGAGGTCTCCTGGCTGGCCTGCCTCCTCGCCGATCTGTCGTGGCTCGAGGAAATGGTGGAGTGGGAAGCGGACTATGAGGGCGACGACAGCCCCGTGCCCGCCATGCTCACCCAGGCGCTCCAGCAGCTCGGCGCCACCCTCGTCGCCATGACGCAGGAAGAGGTGGCCGAACTCCTCGCCGAGGAGGATGCGGAGAAGTCCTTCGCCGCCGTGGCCCGCAAGGCGCTGGAAGTGCGTAAGGCCGGCGGTGCGACGCCGCGCCCGGCCGAGGACCGCGCGGCGCTCCAGCCCGGTGAAACCGTCCTCACGCTCAAGCAGGTGTCCGCCCTCATCAAGGGCGTCTTCGCCGGCGACCTCTCCGCCAACGCGGCCTGCGCCGCCGCAGCGCCCGTCACCCGGCAGGGCAAGGTGCTCTCCGCCGCCAACGAACAGACCCTGCGCGATGCCCACGGCATGATCGCGGAGGGCTGCGCCAAGATCCTCAGCCTTATCGGTGAGCCCGACGAAAGTGGGGAGGACGAGCCCGACGCCAAGGAGAAGGCCGCCGCCGCGCGCCGCCGCCGCGCCGCCGCCCTGCGCCTGAAGCACGGCAACGACAACACGCCCGACTGAGAACCGCCGCCCGCTGAGGGCGAACGAACCCCCTCCCACCCTGGCGAGGGCCCCCAGGCCGCCCCGGCATCCGAGGCGGCTTTTTTCATGTCCATTCGGAGAAGAACATGGACAAGCTGCTGAAGCTCCGCCAGGCCCTCGGCAAGGCGATCGACGACCTCAACACCGACGCCATCATCGGCGACGAGACCCTCTACAAGGCCAAGGAAGCCGAGATCGCCGACCTGCGCGGCCAGATCGACCGCGCGGAACGCGCGCTCAAGGCCTCCGCCGAACTCGCCCGCCCGGTGAGCACCGCCATCGGCAGCGGCTCCACGCCGCCCGCCGTGGAAGACGGTGCTCTCACTGAAGTCGGTGCGGTCGCGGTCGCCGCGCGCGCCCAGCGCTCCTGGACCGACCGGGACTATGTGCGCGAGGCGCGCTCCGTTCTGGGGTTCCAGTTCGACGGCGAGCAGCACTTCCGCAGCTTCGGCGAGCAGCTCCTCGCGGTCTACCAGCACTACAACCCCACGCAGCGATTCACCGACCCGCGCCTGAAGCTCGCCCCGAACATGTCCATCCGCGCCCCCTCCGGTGCCGCCGTGGTCGATCCGACCTCGGGCGGTTTCCTGGTGCAGACGGATTTCTCGACGGCCATCTTCGCCCGCGCCTACAGCGTCGGCGAGATCCTGAAACAGACCCAGAAGCTCACCATTTCCAACGATGCCAACGGCATCAAGATCCCCGGCATCGACGAGA
>JAEWBL010000291.1 GCA_023391175.1 Pseudomonadota bacterium | reverse complement strand
CGCTCGCTGTCTCGGGCCTGCGCGCCGGCTACGGCCGGGGCGGCGATATCGTCTGCGGCATCGATCTCGCACAGAAGGCCGAGAGCATCGTCGCCGTCATCGGCCCCAACGGCTCGGGCAAGTCGTCCTTCATCAAGACCATCGCCGGCCTCGTGCCGACGCGGGCCGGAACTGTGGCCGTGACGGGGCGGGACATCACCTCTCTCTCGCCGGCGCGGCGTGTGGCGTCGGGGCTCGCTTACGTGCCTCAGGAAGCCAACATCTTCGCCACCCTCACTATTGCCGAGAACCTGAAGCTCGCCACGGAATTCCTGCGCGGGCGCGCCGGCGTGGGGCCGGAGCAGCGGGAGAAGGTGCTCGATCTCTTCCCCGAACTGCGGCAGCGGCCACGCACGCTCGCCGGCAACCTCTCCGGCGGCCAGCGGCAGATGCTGGCCTTTGCCAGCGCCCTCCTCGCCAACCCCGAGGTGCTGCTGCTCGACGAGCCCTCCGCCGGCCTCTCGCCCAAGATCGTCAGCGAGACCATGGAGGCGGTGGTCCGGGTGCGGGAGGCGGGCGTGACCGTGCTGCTGGTGGAGCAGAACGTCGCCGCCGCGCTCGGCATCGCCGACGAGGTGGTGGTGCTGGTCGCCGGCCGGCTCACCCTCCGCGCCTCCGCCGCAGACATCCGCCAGGCGGACCTCGCCGGCCTCTTCTTCGGAAAGGCGGCCTGAGCCATGGCGCTTCAGCTCTTCCTCAACGGCCTCGTCACCGGCCTGCTGCTGGCCCTGCCGGCGCTGGCGCTGACATTGGTGTTCGGCATCCTGCGCTTCGCCAACTTCGCGGTGGGGGCGCTCCTCACCCTCGGCGCCTATGCGGCCTATACGGCCAACGTTGTGCTCGGCCTGCCGCTGCCCATCGCCGCCGCCGTCGCCGCGGGCTCGGTGGCGCTCGCCTCCCTCATCGCCGATGCGCTGGTGTTCGAGCGGCTGCGGACACGGGGCTCCATCACGTTGCTGGTCGCCTCCATGGGCGTCTCGCTGGTGGTGGAGAACATCTGTCGCTTCATCTTCGGCAATGCCGCGCGCAGCTTCGATCTCGCGGTTGCGCGACCGATCCGCTGGAACGGCCTGCGTATCAACCACGAACAGCTCATCACGGCTGGCGTGGTGATCGTCGCGCTTGTCCTGCTGCACCTGCTCATCACCGCCTCGCCACTTGGCCGGGCCATGCGGGCGGTGGCGGACAATGCATCCCTTGCCGCCGTGCGCGGCGTGGAGCGGCGCACCATTGCCCGCATCACCTTCGCCCTTACCGGCGCGTTGATCGGGCTTGCCGGCGTGTTGGCGGGGCTCGATCGCGCCATCGATCCGCTGATGGGCTGGAACTACCAGATCCCCATCTTCGCCGCCGCGATCCTCGGCGGGCTGGGCAGTCCCATCGGGGCGGTGGCGGGCGCGCTCCTCATCGGCGTGGCGGAGGAAATGTCCGCCCTCGTCCTGCCCGTCTCCTTCCGGCAGATCGTGAGCTTCGGCGTCATCCTGCTGCTCCTCCTGTTCCGCGCCAATGGCCTGTTCGGGGCCAAGGCCATCCGAAAGTGAGGGCGCGGCGATGATCTCCTACCTCGTCACAGTCGTCATCCTCGTCGCCATCGCGGCCCTCGTGGGGCTGGCGCTGAACCTGCAATGGGGCCTTGCCGGACTAGTCAATTTCGGCGTCGCCGGCTTCGTCGCGCTCGGCGCCTACACGTTGGCGATCAGCGCGCCGCATGTGGGCTGGCTCGCCGGCATGGTGCTGGCTGCGGCGGTCTGCGCGGGGCTTTCCATGCTGCTCTCGCTGCTCACCATCCGGCTGGAAGAGAATTATCTCGCCATCGTCACCATCGGCTTCGCGGAGATCGTGCGCATCCTGCTGCTCAATCTCGGCGGCCTGACCGGCGGCGCCCTCGGCATCGCCGACATCCCCCGACCCTTCGCGAGCATCACGCCGGCAGGATGGGGCGATGTGGTGATCCTCGCCTTCGCGGTAGGGCTGGTGGTGATCGTCTTCGCCTTCAGCGAGGCGCTGGTCCGCTCGCCCTTCGGCCGGGCCCTGCGCGCGGTGCGCGACGACGCGACAGCGGCGGCAGCGCTCGGCAAGCCGGTGCTGGCGCTCAGGGTGCGCGCCTTCGCCATCGGCGGCGCCATCATGGGGCTCGCGGGGGCGCTGCACGCCTTCTTCCTGACCTATATCGACCCCAGCCAGTTCACCCCCATCATCACAGCCTATGCCTTCATGGCAGTGATCGCCGGCGGACGCGGCTCCAATCTCGGCCTGGTGCTTGGCGCCGGCTCCATCATGCTGATCCTGGAGGCGACGCGCTTCCTGAAGGACGTGATCCCAGGCGTCGATGGCGTCCAGCTCTCCGCCCTACGGCTGGGGATGATCGGCGTCGGCATCGTTCTGCTGCTCATCCTGCGGCCGGAAGGCCTCGTCGCCGAGCCGAAGCGCCGCTTCGCCGATTTCTTCCCGCCCGAAAGCGAGAAAGCCTGATGCCCCGCGTCGCCCCCCTCACCGCGGCCGATCTGCCGCCCGCCTATGCGGAGGTCTTCACGGCCTTCGCTGGCGGATACGCCGACTTCGGCGACCAAGCGGCTGTGCTTGCCCACGTGCCGCCCGCACTCGACCATCTCTACCGGATGCTGATGGAGCTGCGGGCGCGGGAAGGCGTGCCATTCCGCTATATCGAGCTGGCGGTCGTGACCGTCTCGAAGCTCAATGCCTGCCCCTATTGCGTCTCCCACCACACCCCCCTGCTGGAGGTGGAGGG
>JAEWBL010000163.1 GCA_023391175.1 Pseudomonadota bacterium | reverse complement strand
TTCTTGCGGTCGCTGCGGGTGTCGCCGACGAACAGCGCCACCGGACCGCCGGGCGACAGGCCGAACAACATCGGATCGGGCGTGCCCGGACGAAACTCCCGGACATCGACGCCATTGTCGATCACCCGCAGCCGGGCGGGCTCGACACCGTCCCGGCGCAGTTCGTCCGCCACCGTGCGGGACACCGCCACCCGCCGGCCGGCGCGGCGGAAGCTCCAGCGCTCGAACCCGACATTCAGCAGGGTGTAGAGCGCCCGATAGAGCGACAGCGGCGAAACGCCCTTGCGGATCGGATGGGTGGCGGAGCGCATCCAGGCGGAATGGACGAAATGAACGGCGTTCACGTCCGACCGTGCCCAGCTGACGAAACCATTCACCACCACCCGGTCTATCCCGGCCTGCCGTTCCCGTGCCAAGGCCCGGCTCGCCCGCCAGGCGAACAGTTGATCCTTCGCCAATTGCGTCGGCACACCGCCGCCGCTGACCGGCACCCAGCGCAAGCGGGGATGACGCGCCAGCTCCTCCGCCAATTCCGACGCGATGGCGACGACCTCATGCCCGCGGCGAAGCAGTTCATCGACCACCACCGCGTTCACGCGCCCCTGTCCGTCATGCCGGACGATCTTCTGCGTGACGACGGCGATGCGCAGGGAAGCGGTGCGCATGAAACGATCTCCTGCCCGGCTTGATCGACGGTATTTGCGGCGGTTCGTGCCGAAGTGGACCACGGGGCCGGCACCCACGCCAAACAAACGAAAGATACGGACGCCACACAACAGGCTTAAGACTGCCGTTTTTCGACTCAGTCCTTTAGACGCTAAAACATTGGCGGACTCAAAATCGATTTTTTTGGAAGAGTCAAAGATGAGTCAGAGTCATGTCCCAAGATTGACTCTCCATTCTATAGCGAATTCTGTGCGAGTACTCCCAACGAGCAGGGTAATCCAACCGATACGGTTAACCCAATCTAGCAAGATCTTAATATTCGATTAATGGGAGTCGTGCCGATGTCGCTCACCGGGTCCAATCTCATCGATGTCACCTTCGCGATCGACGCATGGGGACAAGCAGCCGGCGGCGTCTGGCCGCATCTGGCGCTCAAGCTCGACGGCGCGACCATCGGTCAGGCGACGGTGAACAGCAGCACCCTGGGGCGCTACACCATCTCCGCCAAGGTCGCGGCCGACAGCGCGCACAAGCTGCAGATCGTCTACGACAATGACGGCCTGTCGGGCGGTGTCGACCGCAACCTGTTTGTCCGCGCCGTCTTGGTGAACGGCACGTCGATCGCCGCCACCGATCCGTCGGTCACCTATGACAAGGGCGCGGTCGACGGAAAGGACGTCGTGAAGGGGCAGGAAGCCCTTTACTGGGGCGGTGCGTTGAACGTGCCCCTGCCGGCGTCGCTGTTTCCGGCCGCCGATGCCGCCGACCCGGTGACTGCGGTTGCGGCAGCGACGAAATCCTACAGCGTCGTCGTCAACGCCTGGGGCAAGAGCGCCGGCGGAGTGCCCCCGCACTTCAAGCTTCTGGTCGACGGCAAGGCGGTTGGCGACGCCAAAGTGGCCGCCACCAGCCAGACCGCCTACAAATTCACGGTCGATCTCGACCCGACCCAGGCGCACAAGGTCCAGGTCCAGTACGACAACGACGCCGTCGTCAACGGCCAGGACCGCAGCCTGTATGTCGGCTCGGTGGTGGTGAACGGGCACAGCGTCGCCTCGACTGCCGCCGGGGTCACCTATGACCGCGGCGCGCTGGACGGAAAGGACGTGATCTCCGGCCAGCAGGGCCTTTGGTGGAACGGCACGCTGAGCGTTCCCGTCACCAAGGACATGCTCGGCGGTACGACGACCACCACGCCCACGGCACCCACCCCGACTTCCCCGGCCCCGACTTCCCCTACTCCGACTGCGCCCGCCCCCACCACGCCGGCTCCGACGACGCCCACCACCACGCTGCCGAAGAACGACCACAGCGCCAGCGCCGGCGTCAGCAGCGATCGGCCGCCGCTGATGTCCGATGTATCGACCATCTCCTGGGGTGCCGACCGCGGGCTGGCGCCGCAGCACCTGTTCTGGGAATCGGTGCCCGATTACTCCAACGCCGCCCACCTGAAGGAAACCCGCGACGTCGCCGCCGGCCATCTGTCCGACGGGGTGATGCCGCTGATCGGCCTGCAGCTGTGGGAGGATACCTTCACAGAGTCGCAGAACGGCGGTGAGTTTGCCAGCCTTGGCGGCCACAAGGCCTGGGTGTCCTGGGTCAAGGCGCATCAGCAGTATCTGGGCCGCGACGCCGAGGGCTACGTCCTGAACGCCGACAGCAGCAATCCCAGTGGTTGGGGCTATATCAGCCCGCTGATGCCGTTGGACGCCAAGGACGCGCCGGCCGGCTGGACCGGCGGCACCGCCCATTACGCCGACTGGATGGCCGACAAGCTGGGCCGCCTGTCGGCCCTGACCGGAACCCGCGGCTATGAGCTTGCCGACTTCTTCGACGGCAGTCCGCATTCCGGCGTCATGGACTTCTTCAACAGCCGCATGATCGCGGAGTTCAGCGCCAAGACCGGCATCAAGGTGGCGGGAAGCACGCTGGCGCAGCAGGCGGCGGACATCGTCGACAACGACCCGACGCAGTGGCTGGATTACTTCGTCGACGGCTGGGCCTATAGCTGGAAGGCGCTGGATGATGCCATCGTCAAGAACACCGGTAAGGCGGCGTGGCTGACCACCCAGGTGTCCTTCACCCCGGCGGCGATGCGCGAATTCGCCGGCGTCGACGCCCGCGTGATCGCCGACACGATGAACGAGAAGGACATCCTGTTCAACGTGCAGACCCTCGAACGCTTCGAGATGCAGCACAAG
>JAEWBL010000081.1 GCA_023391175.1 Pseudomonadota bacterium | reverse complement strand
TCGGCTGCTGCGGTGTTGGGTTCGTGAAGATCGAAGTCGGCAGCAGCCGACTTCTATGGGAGAGGGTGGCTCGCAGCGACGCCGCGAGACGGGTGAGGGGGCTGGTGCGGCAGTCCCATAGCTGGGTGCGCGGAGCGAGTACCCCTCACCCCGACCCCTCTCCCGCAGGGGGAGAACCGGGACCGTCATTGCCCGGCTCGTCCGGGCAATCCACGGCTGGACCGGGGCAGGTCTTCGTACATCTCTTCGTACATCCAGGCTGCGGACGGGTGGATCGCCCGGACGAGCCGGGCGATGACACCGATAACCAGCACCGGCCTCTTTCCCAAAAAGGGAGAGAAAAGTCCCCTCAAGCCAGGCCGAACTTGGAGAAGTCGCGGTGCTCGGTGGCGATGCGGCGGACGGTGCCGGTGGCGGCGCGCATGACGATGGTGTCGGTGGAGATCACGTCCCGGCCGAAGCGCACGCCCTTCAGGAGCGCGCCGTCCGTCACCCCGGTGGCGGCGAACAGGCAGTCGCCGCGCACCATCTCGTTCAGCTTGTAGATCTTGGAAAAGTCGCTGATGCCGAGGGCCTTGGCCTGGGCGCGCTTCTTCTCCGTGTCGAGCACGAGGCGGCCCTCCATCTGCCCGCCGATGCAGCGCAGGGCGGCGGCGGCCAGCACGCCCTCGGCAGCGCCGCCGAGGCCGAGATAGATGTCGATGCCGCTCTCGTGCGGGTTGGCGGTGTGCACCACGCCCGCCACGTCCCCGTCGGTGATGAGCTTGATGGCCGCGCCGGTCTTGCGCACCGCATCGATCAGCGGGCCGTGGCGCGGCCGGTCGAGGATGAGGGCGGTGACGTCGGAAGGCGGCACGCCCTTGGCCTCGGCCAGCGCGCGGATGTTGTCCTGCGGGCTCTGGGAGAGGGAGACGATGCCCTCGGGATAGCCCGGCCCGATGGCGATCTTCTCCATGTAGCAGGGCGGCATCTTGAGCAGCGAATCACGCTCGGCGAGCACCAGCACGCAGAGCGAGCCCTCCATGTTCTTGGCGCAGAGGGTGGTGCCTTCCAGCGCATCGACCGCGAGATCCACCTCGGTGCCGCCGCGCCCCAGCGTCTCGCCGACGAACAGCTGGTCGCACTCGCCCTCGATGCCCTCGCCGATCACCAGCGTGCCGGAGACCGGGATCTCGTTCACCTCGCGGTGGCAGACGGACATGGCGGCGATGTCGGCGGCCTGCTCGTCGCCGTGGCCGCGCAGGCGGGCGGCGGCGACGGCGCAGCGCTCCATGGCCTGGGCCATGTCGAGGGCGAGACGGCGGTCGAGCACTTGAGGCGTCCTCTGGGTCCGGGCACCGCTCATGAGGTCGGTCCTTCTGGTTCTGTCACGCGCTTCCGGATCAGTCCTTCTCGATCCGGATGACCTGGGGCAGGGAGGCGACCACGCCGTCCGCCTCGATGGCGGCGATGGCGCGGCGCACGGCGGCCTCGGTCGTGGCATAGGTGATGAGGATCACGTGCGCCGTATCGGACGGCACCGCGCCGCCCGGTTGCCGCTGCACGATGGATTCCAGCGAGATCTGCTCGTCGGCCATGCGGCGGGTGATGGTGGCGGCCGTGCCCGGCTTGTTCACCACGGCGAGGCGAATGTAGTAGCCGCCCTCGTGCCGCTGCATCGCGGCGCGCTCGGCCTTGGCGAGGCGGTCCACCGGCAGGCCGAAGGCATAGCCCCTGGCGCCGCGCGCGACGTCGAACAGGTCGCCCACCACCGCGGAGGCGGTGGCATCGCCCCCGGCGCCGGGGCCGACCAGCGTCAGCGTCACCGCGTCGCCGTCCACCGCCACCGCATTGGTGACGCCGGAAACCTGCGCGATGGGCCAGTGCTTGGGCACCATGGTGGGATGCACGCGCTGCTCGATGCCGGTGTCGGTCTTGACCGCCACGCCGAGCAGCTTGACCCGGTAGCCGAGATCGTCAGCCGCCTCGAGGTCGGCGAGGGTGAGCTGGCGGATGCCCTCCACATAGATCGCCTCCGCATCCACCTGCGTGCCGAAGGCCAGCGAGGTGAGGATGGCGAGCTTGTGGGCGGTGTCGAAGCCGTCGATGTCGAAGGTGGGGTCAGCCTCCGCATAGCCGAGACGCTGGGCCTCCGTCAGGCAGACGTTGAACGAGAGCTTCTCGTCCGCCATGCGGGTGAGGATGTAGTTGCAGGTGCCGTTGAGGATGCCCGACACGCGCTCGATGGCGTTGCCCGTCAGCGCCTCGCGCAGGGTCTTCACGATGGGGATGCCGCCCGCCACCGCCGCCTCGAAATGCAGGCCCGCGCCTCCAGCCTCGGCCCGGCGGGCAAGGTCCACGCCGCACTTGGCGAGCAGCGCCTTGTTGGCGGTGACCACCGGAATCCCACGGTCCAGCGCGGCACCGACCGCGGCCTTGGCCGGATCGCCGTCGCCGCCCATCAGCTCCACGAACACGTCGATGTCGCCCTCGCGGGCGAGCGCCACCGGGTCCTCGAACCATGCGACACCCGACAGATCGAGGCCGCGGTCGCGGCTGCGGTCGCGGGCGGCCACGGCGGTCACCTTCACGGTGCGCCCGGTGCGCGCCTCCAGCTCGCCGGCGCGGCGCTCGAGCATGCGGAAGACCGCGGCCCCGACGGTGCCGAGGCCGGCGAGGCCCACTTTCAATTCGCTCATCTGTCCGTCCGGTTTCTGTCCGCGGCTGGCCGTCATACCACAGCCCGCGCTGCGCGAGGTTCCGGCTGTTGCCGGAACGCTCCATGGTCGATGGCCAGCCCGACCGGCCCCGTCCTTAGCCGGAGCCGATGGCGAAGGTTCAGCGCGCGGCGCTGAGCGGAACCACGTTGTGCAGCGTGGTGCCGGCCTGCTCGAAGAAGCGGCGGACATTGCGTGCCGCCTGGCGGATGCGCTGCTCGTTCTCGACCACGGCGATGCGCACGTAGTCGTCGCCATGCTCGCCGAAGCCGACGCCGGGCGACACCGCCACCTCCGCCTTCTCGATGAGGAGCTTCGCGAATTCGACCGAGCCCATGGCCCGGAAGGGCTCTGGGATCGGCGACCAGGCGAACATGGTGGCGCGGGGCACGGGGATGTTCCAGCCGGCGCGGCCGAAGCTCTCCACCAGTGCGTCGCGGCGCTTCTTGTAGGTCTCGCGCATCTCGGCGATGCACTCCTGCGGGCCGTTGAGCGCCGCGGTGGCCGCCACCTGGATGGGGGTGTAGGCGCCGTAGTCGAGATAGGACTTCACCCGCGAAAGCGCGGCGATGAGGCGCTCGTTGCCCACCGCGAAGCCCATGCGCCAGCCGGCCATGGAATAGGTCTTGGACATGGAGGTGAACTCCACCGTCACGTCCATGGCGCCCGGCACCTGCAGCACCGAGGGGGGCGGGTTGCCGTCGAAATAAAGCTCGGCATAGGCGAGGTCGGAGAGAACGATGAGGTCGTTCTTCTTCGCGAAGGCCACCACGTCCTTGTAGAACTCGAGGTCCGCCACGCAGGCCGTGGGGTTGGACGGATAGCACAGCACCACCGCGATGGGCTTGGGAATGGAGTGCTGGACCGCCCGCTCCATGGCGTGGAAGAACTCCGGCCCCGGCTCGGCCGGAACCGAGCGGATGACGCCGCCGGCCATCAGGAAGCCGAAGGCGTGGATGGGGTAGGAGGGATTGGGCGTCAGGATCACGTCGCCGGGGGCGGTGATGGCCTGCGCCATGTTGGCGAAGCCTTCCTTGGAGCCCAGCGTCGCCACGACCTGCCGGTCGGGGTCCAGCTTCACGCCGAATCGCCGCTCGTAATAGGCCGCCTGCGCCTTGCGCAGACCGGGGATGCCCTTGGAGGCGGAATAGCGGTCGGTGCGCGGCTTGCCGATGGTCTCTTTCAGCTTCTCATAGACATGCGCCGGCGCGTCGAGGTCCGGATTGCCCATGCCGAGGTCGACGATGTCCACCCCGGCATTGCGGGCGGCGGCCTTCACACGGTTCACTTGCTCGAACACGTAGGGCGGCAGCCGGCGAATGCGGTGGAAATCGGTCGTCATCTCAATGGCTCCAGAGGCCGCGCATGTTGTCTCCCGGCGCGGCAGTCGGGCTTTGTAG
This sequence comes from Pseudomonadota bacterium, assembly GCA_023391175.1. Classification (GTDB taxonomy): domain Bacteria; phylum Pseudomonadota; class Alphaproteobacteria; order Rhizobiales; family Xanthobacteraceae; genus Xanthobacter. Next base: position 2,920 of record JAEWBL010000081.1, on the reverse strand, counting down.
CACTGTTCGGTGAATGAAAAAGCCTTGATTGCGGTGGCGATGGGGCGATGGCCCGCATATCGCACCGCACAATGCTTCGACTCCCCCGGGGCAGCGGCGACTTACTGGGCCTGCTGCACCTGCTTCGCCTGCTGCTGGCGGGCGAGGCGTTCGAGGTCGCGCTGCAGCTTCTGCTGCTGCTCTGGGGTCAGCGGATCGCGCCGTTCGGCGGGCGGGGCGCCGAGCGTGGGGAAATGCGTGGCGTCCACCTCCGGCACGGAGGTCTGCGGCGGCGCGAGGCCCGGGATGTTCGAGCCGGCGCACGCGGACAGGCTCGCGCCGAGGGCGAGAAGAAGCGCGGCGCGCAGAGTCGGGACGACACGGCCTCGCGCCGTCGGGGAGAAGAAATCCATTGTCCGTTCCGGCTGGCTCCCGGTCCCGGCGGCGACGATGCCGGGGCGAGATACCTCCTGAGGGGCCGCTACCGTGCGGGCATACCGCACACTCGACCAAGGAGGTGTGTCTAAGGGTGCCTCTGGCGTGGCCGTGAGGCTCGATCCTGTCACTTTCACACTCTAGAGTATGAAGGAAGCGCAGGCAGCGATAAAGATGGGCTACGTTTCGTAACGGCCCGCGAGCAAGACCCGCGAGAGGAAACGCGAATGTCCCGTGTTGAGGAAACGCCTAACGTATCCGCCGCCCCGATGATGCCGGTAGAGGCGCCCCCGCATCTCAGCGTTGTCCCCCCCGCGGCCCAGCACAGCGCGTCTCCCGCCCCCGAATCCGCGCCGGCCCCCAAGGTCGAGGCGCCGAAGGCCAGCGCGGGGCCGAAGCCCGCGGCCGACGGCCCCTCCGAGGGCGCCCGCCCCGGCCTCGACATCGAGGCCTTCTCCCAGAATCTCGCGCAGATGGTGGACGAGGGCGGCAAGGCGCTCGCCGCCTATCTCGGCCCGCGCACCAAGGCGAAGACCGACGATCTTGCCGACGAGATCGCAGACGCGCTCAAGACCGTGGGGCAGGTCGCCGAATACTGGATGACCGACCCCCAGCGCTCGCTGGAGGCGCAGACCCGCCTCATGGCCGGCTATCTCTCGGTCTGGACCAACACGCTCAAGCGTCTCGGCGGCGAGCAGGTGGAGCCGGTGACCGCGCCGGATGCCCGCGACGCCCGCTTCAAGGACGAGGGCTGGCGCGAAAGCCCCATCTTCGACGCGCTCAAGCAGGCCTATCTCGTCACCAGCCGCTGGGCCGAGGACATGGTGGAGGAGGCCGAGGGCCTCGACGCCCACACCAAGCACAAGGCCGGCTTCCTGGTGAAGCAGGTGACGAACGCGATCTCGCCCTCCAACTTCGTGATGACCAATCCGGAGCTGATCCGCGAGACCTTCTCCTCTTCCGGCGAGAACCTCGTGAAGGGGATGAAGAACCTCACGCAGGACCTCGTGGCCGGCAACGGCTCGCTCAAGATCCGCCAGACGGACATGAGCGCCTTCGAGGTGGGCCGCAACCTTGCCACCACGCCGGGCAAGGTGATCTACGAAAACGATCTGATGCAGCTCATCCAGTACGAGGCCACCACCGGCAGCGTGAAGAAGATGCCGCTGCTGATCGTGCCGCCGTGGATCAACAAGTTCTACATCCTCGACCTGACGGCGGAGAAGTCCTTCATCCGGTGGCTGGTGGATCAGGGCATCAGCGTCTTCGTCATCTCCTGGGTCAATCCCGATGCCCGGCTCGCCGAGAAGGGCTTCGACGATTACATGCGCGAGGGCATCATGGCCGCCCTCGACAAGGTGGCCGTCGCCACCGGCGAGCGGCAGGCCCACGCCATGGGCTATTGCGTCGGCGGCACGCTGCTCGCCACCACGCTCGCCTACATGGCCGCGACGGGGGATGACCGCATCGCCTCCGCCACCTTCCTCACCACCCAGATCGATTTCACCCATGCGGGCGATCTGAAGGTGTTTGTGGACGAGGACCAGCTCGCCGCCATCGAGCGCAAGATGAAGCAGACGGGGTATCTGGAAGGCAGCAAGATGGCTTCGGCCTTCAACATGCTGCGCTCGAACGATCTGATCTGGCCCTATGTGGTGAACAACTACATGAAGGGCAAGGCGCCGTTCCCGTTCGACCTTCTGTTCTGGAATGCTGATTCCACCCGCATGCCGGCGGCGAACCATTCCTATTACCTGCGCAACTGCTACCTCACCAACAACATCGCTCGGGGCCTTGCGGAGCTGTCCGGCGTGCGCATCGACATGACCAAGGTGAACGTGCCGGTCTATTCGCTGGCGACGCGGGAAGACCACATCGCCCCGCCCAATTCGGTGTTCATCGGCGCCAACATGCTCTCCGGCCCGGTGCGCTACGTGCTCGCCGGCTCTGGCCACATCGCCGGCGTGGTCAACCCGCCCGCCAAGATGAAGTACCAGTACTGGGCGGACGGCCCCACCGGGCCGAGCTACGATCTGTGGCTCCAGGGCGCGCAGGAGCACAAGGGCTCCTGGTGGCCGGACTGGCTGAACTGGTTCTCCAGCTACTATCCCGAGGACGTGCCCGCCCGCGCCATCGGCGGCGGCCACTTCACCCCCATCGAGGACGCCCCCGGCCGCTACGTGCGCGAGAAGAGCTGAGGGTTTAGGAACCGTCGCCCTCCGGCTTGACCGGAGGGCCCATCCATCCGCCGGAGCCACCCCGCGGGCAGTGGGACAAATGCGGCCATGGGTCCTCCGGTCGAGCCGGAGGACGACGGCAGGCGTGGCTTGGTCCCTGGACGCGGCGCCTGTCGCCACCTCCCGCCCGTTCTCGCCCGCTGCGGCGCTTCTCTTTTCGCCGTCGCCCTCCCGCTTGACCGGAGGGCCCATCCCCCCGATGGCGCCATCACGCGAACACCGGGACAAATGTGGCCATGGGTCCTCCGGTCGAGCCGGAGGACGACGGC
>JAEWBL010000026.1 GCA_023391175.1 Pseudomonadota bacterium | reverse complement strand
CGGGGCGCTGCTGGACCGGGCGCTCGCACCGCTTGCGCCGCAAAGCATCGAGGAATCAAGAAAAGGCCCGCGCCCATCATGAGCGAGACCCGTTCCAGCAAGAAGCCGCCCCGCTGGGCCTGGGCCCTCACCGGCTCGGGGCACTATTTCACCGAGAGCATCGAGATCATCCGCGAGCTTCAGGACGTGGACCTGTTCATCTCGGACGCCGCGGACGAAGTGCTGCGCATGTACAAGCAGGACAAGGAACCCCTGCCGGCGCAGACACAGGTGTTTCGCGACAATTCGGCGTCGTCCGCCTCCATCGGCCGCTTCTATCACGGCGAGTATCACACCCTCGTCGTCTCGCCCGCCTCCTCCAATACGGTGGCCAAGGCGGTGCACGGGATTTCCGATACGCTCGTCACCAATTGCTTCGCCCAGGCCGGCAAGTGCCGGGTGGCGTGCATCGTCTTCGCCTGCGACAGCCAGCCGGAGATGATCACCATGGCACCGGAAGGCCCGGTGCCGGTCTATCCGCGCCGGATCGATCTCGAGAACACCGCGAAGCTCAAGACCTTCGAGGCGACCGTGGTAGCCGAGACGCTCGAGGAGCTGCGCCTCGCCGTCGCCCGCCGCCGGGCCGAGCTTGCCACCCTCTATCCCGTACCGGCCTGAGCCATGGCCGAGCGCGTCGCCCTCGTCACCGGCTCGCTGGCGGAGCCGCGCATCCGCCGCATCGCGGAGGAACTGGCGGACGGCACGCTTGATCCGGTGGTGGTGAACATCGGGGTGAAGGTCGCGGCGTTGATGACGGCAGAGATCGTCGAGCGCCGTCTCAAGCTGCCCGAGGGCACGGACAAGGTGCTGATGCCCGGCCGTTTCCGGGGCGACTTGGAGCGCCTCGCTGCGCGCTTCGGCCTGCCGTTCGAGCGCGGGCCGGACGAGGCGGCGGACCTCCCCGCCTATTTCGGCCGCGGCAAGGGGCGAAAGGTATCGCTAGACCGCCACGATGTGATGCTGTTCGCCGAGATCGTGGATGCGACGCGGCTGTCCATCCCCCAGCTTCTGGAGCGCGCCCGCTTCCTCGGTGGCGAGGGCGCGGACGTGATCGACCTCGGTGCCCTGCCCGACCAGCCCTTCCCGCATCTGGAGGAGGCCATCGCCGCCCTCAAGGCCGAGGGCTTCAAGGTGAGCGTGGACAGCTTCGATCCGGAAGAGCTGCGCCGCGGCACCCGCGCAGGGGCGGACTATCTGCTCAGCCTCAACGAAACCAACCTCGCCATCGCCGATGAAGGCCCGGCCGTGCCGGTGCTGGTGCCGGCGCAGGCCGGAGACCTTTCGTCTCTCATCCGCGCCATTGAGGCGTGCGAGGCGGCAGGGCGGCCCTTCCTCGCCGATCCGATTCTGGACCCCATCCATCTCGGCTTCACGGCATCGCTGGTGCGCTATGCGGAGTTGCGGCGGCTGAAGCCGGAGATTCCCATCCTGATGGGCATCGGCAATGTCACCGAGCTGACGGACGCCGACACCACCGGCATGAACGCGCTGCTGATGGGCATCATCTCCGAGCTGCGGCTGAATGCCGTGCTCGCGGTGCAGGTGAGCCCCCATTGCCGCACTGCGGTGCGCGAGTTCGACCGGGCGCGGCGGGAATATTATGCCGCGCGCGAGGCCGGTGCCCTGCCGCAGGGCTTCGGCGGCGGGCTGATGGCGCTGCGCGACCGGCGGCCCTTTTCCACCACCCCCGACGAGGTGGCGCGGCTGGCCTCGACAGTGGCCGACCGCAATTTCCGCATCGAGGTGACGGAACAGGGAATCCACGTCTACAACCGCGACGGTCACCATGTGGCCTCCGACCCCTTCGCCCTCTTCCCCCACCTCAAGGTGGAGGACGATGGCGCCCACGCCTTCTATCTCGGCGTCGAGACGGCGCGGGCGGAGATCGCGCACCATCTCGGCAAGCGCTATGCGCAGGACGAACCGCTGAAGTGGGGTGTCGCGGGCGAGACCGGCGGGAGCGCCGAGGAGGCGCATCGGTTGACATTCAAGGAAGCGGGCTCGACGCTTTCATCGAAGAAGAAAGGCGAAAGCGCGTGATCCGGGAGACCATCGTCACCACCGTCTCGGCCGCCGGGGAGCCGCATATCGCCCCCATGGGCGCGAGCGTGGTGGAAGGCGGCTATCTGCTCCAGCCCTTCCGCCCCTCCCGCACGCTGGACAATCTGGCAGCGGCGAAGAGCTGCGTGGTGAACTTCTCGGACGACGCCCGCATCTTCGCCGGCTGTATAACCGGCCGGCACCGTTCCTGGCCCACCGTGCCGGCCACCCTTCTCAAGGGCGCCGCGCGCCTCGCCGACTGCCTCGCCCATGACGAGGTGGAGGTGGTGCGCATGGAGGACGACCCGACCCGACCCCGTTTCTTCTGCCGCACCATCCACCGCGAAACGCACGCCCCCTTCCTCGGCCTGAACCGGGCCGTGGCGGCGGTGCTGGAAGGCGCCATCCTCGTCTCGCGGTTGCACATGATGGACCCCGACAGGGTGGACCGGGAAATGAACTATCTCTCCATCGCCATCGACAAGACCGCCGGCCCGGCCGAGCGGGAGGCGTGGGACTGGCTGTGCGAGACCATCGCCGACCACCGGGCGCGGGCCGCCTCATGACGGCGCACGTTCCGACCCGTCCGGGCCTCCTCGCGTCCGTGGCGACCCTCGATGAGATGCGCACGGCGCTCGCCGCCGACGTCGATATTGTGGACCTCAAGAACCCCTTCGAGGGCGCGCTGGGCGCCTGGGCGCCGGAAGCGCTCGCCGAGGCCGTCGCCCTGTGGCGCGCGGCCGGCGCACCCGGCAGCCTCAGCGCCACGGTCGGCGATCACCCACTGGAGCCGGACCTGCTGCGCGCCGCAGCCGAACGCACCGCAGCCGCCGGCGTGCCGCTGGTGAAGATCGGCTTTGCCCTCGGCGATGGCGCGGACCTTCCGCCGGTGCTCGAAGCGCTCCGGCCGCTCGCCCGCGAGACGCGGCTGATCGCCGTGCTCTTCGCCGATCAGGCGCCGGACCTCGCGACCGTGCCGCTCTTCGCCGCCGCCGGTTTCCACGGGGTGATGCTGGACACGGCGGACAAGGCGGCGGGCGGGCTGCTCTCACACCTGCCGGCGGAACCCCTCGCGCGCTTTGTCTCGCTCGCGCGCTCGGACGGACTGCTGACCGGCCTCGCCGGATCGCTGAAGATGGCGGATATCCCGCCGCTGGCGGCGCTGCGGCCGCATTATCTGGGTTTCCGCGGCGCGCTGTGCGCTGAGGGGCGGACCAGTGCCCTCGATCCGGCGCGTCTGTCCGCCGTGCGCGAAACGCTGGCGGGGCGCATCCCCGCCTGAGGCCGGTCAGGCGGGCGGGATCGCCGCCACCACTGCATCCAGAATGTCCCCCGCCGCTTCAATCTCCGCCTCGGAGGCGGTTAGCGGCGGCAGTATCGCGAGCACGTTGCCGAGCGGCCGCGCGAGAAGCCCCTGCCCGGCCAAAGCCTCCGCCAGAGGTTCGGCCGGTCCTGCGCACATAAGCCCCTGAACGAGGCCGGTGCCCGCTGTATCCGTGAACAGGTCCGGCCGGCGCCAGCGCAGGGTGGCGAGCCGGTCCTCCAGTTTCCATCCCAGTTCCTGCACGCGCGTCCCAAAGCCTGGAGCGAAGGCGGCCGAGAGAACAGACAGCAGGCCGGCGGCTGCTTCCTCGTCCAGCAGCGACAGGCCGGAGGGCAGGCTGCGGGCGAGACGCGTGCCGAGCACCAGTGCCGAAGCCCCCTGCCCACCTTCGGCCCCACCCGGCAGATCGTCGATCACCATCAGGTCCGGCGCCACGCCGCGCCACTCGTGGGCGAAAGCCATGCCCGTGCGCCCGAGGCCCCCATCTGTCTCGTCGAACAGGAGCACTACGCCATACTCATCCGCCATCTGACGCGCGGTGGCGAGGATGGAGCCCGGCAGAAAGCGCAGGCCGGCATCGATGGAGGCGGGCGCGAGCAGAAGCGCCGCCACGTTCGGCCCCATGGCGGCCTCGATGGCCGCTTCGTCCTCGGGGATGCGCCGCACGCCCGCATCTTGCGCGAGCGCGGGGGAAAGACGCGGATCGTCGGAGACGACGATGATCTCCCGCCGCTTGGGCCGTCCCGCCGTGCGATGGTGGGCGCGGATCGTCTCGACCGCGACACGCCATGCCGTCGCACGATCGGCAAAGAAGCGGGCCACATCGCCGAAGGAATGGTCCGTCAGGAGGGCAGCACATCTGGCGGAGGCGGGAGCGCCATCCGCGTCTTCCACCTCTGCCGCGATCACTCGCGCGGGATCGAAGCGGACAGCGCCCGAGAAATCGAGCACCGGCGTCGCAACGGAGGCCGCGTCGTCGGCCGGTGCTTCGATGCCGTCAGCGTCTGGGGCGATTGCGGACACTCGCTCCTCCATCCCCTCGACGAAGCAAGGAGCGCGCCGGGATCAATCGTACTTGATGTAGGAAAAGCGCAGATCGTGCTGCGGCGTGCCCTCAAGCGGCGCATCTTCTGCCGCGCCGGGCTGCCACTGCACCACCTCCTCGATCTTCTTCGCCAGCGCGAGATCGCGGACGGTAATGCCCTTGGTGTCGTGGGACTGCAGCCGCACCTCCACCCAGGCGTAGGAGGCGGTGAGATCGGGGTGGTGCCAGGCCGCCTCGGCCAGATGGCCGACCGTGTTGATGACCATCAGCGTGCCCTTCCAGCTGTTGGTCTTGTAGGTGCGCTTGATCCAGCCGTCCTCGTAGCGCCAGTGGGGCAGCTCGGCGGCGAGGTGGGCGGCGACCTCTTCCGGCGAGAAGGTCTTCTTGCGATCGATGGTCATGGTCGGCTCCGGGGCGGGGGACCCGGGCGGGCGCAGGGCAACGAGTTGATCTTGCACAGTGCGCCACGCGGCGGGTGATGCTGTATAAGGACGAGGCCCGCGGCAGCCCCGGGCATATCCCGTTCTGCCGCAGCGGATGGAGAACCATGTCGAACGCGCTCGCCTTCCTCGTCAACACGTCGATCGTGCTCCTCACCGTCGCCGCCATGGAGGGCGTGGCGTGGGCGGCGCATAAATATGTGATGCACGGCTGGGGTTGGGGCTGGCACAAATCCCACCACGAGCCGCGTGAAGGCGTGTTCGAGCGCAACGACCTCTACGCCGTCGTGTTCGCCGGCATCGCCATCCTGCTCATCTATTTCTATCGCAATGGCGGGCCGCTGCTGTGGGTGGGCGTGGGGATGACCGTCTATGGCTTCCTCTATTTCTTCGTCCACGACGGCATCACCCACCAGCGCTGGCCATTCCGCTACGTGCCGCGCAACGGCTACCTCAAGCGCCTCGTGCAGGCGCACCGGCTGCATCACGCGGTGGAGGGCAAGGAGGGCTGTGTCTCCTTCGGCTTCATCTACGCGCCGCCGCCGGCCGCGCTGAAGGCCAAGCTGAAGAAGCTGCACGGTGGCAGCCTGAAAGGCGGCGAGGCGGCGGAGTAGCCGCGCAAATCCTGATCCTGAAACGAAAAGAGGCGGCCCGCGGGCCGCCTCTTTTTTTTTGATGGAAGCCGTCAGGCCTTGACCAGCGGCAGCTTGGGCACCGGGCTGCCGGAGCGGCCCGAACCGCCGGCCGGTCCACCCTTCGGGCCCTTGCCCTTGGGTGTGGGCTTGGCCTTCGACTTGGCGGCCGGCTTGCGGCGCTTGGCCGGGGCCGGAACGATCTTCTCCGGCTTGGGGGTGACGGGGCCTTCGGGGAATTCAAAGCCGAGCTTCGATTCCTTGCCCTCGCCCTCCACCACCACGCGGACGTGGCCGCCGTTCTTGAGAGCGCCGAACAGCACCAGATCCGCAAGCGGAGTCTTGATGAACTCCTGGATGACGCGGGCCATGGGCCGCGCCCCCATCTGCTCGTCGTAGCCGCGATCCACCAGCCACGTACCCGCCTCGTCGGAAAGCTCGATGGTGACGTTCCGGTCGGCGAGCTGGGCCTCCAGCTGGAGCACGAACTTCTCCACCACCTGGGTGATGACCTCGGTCGGCAGGTGGCCGAACGGGATCACCGCGTCGAGGCGGTTGCGGAACTCGGGCGCGAAAGTCCGGCTGATGGCCTCCGAATCGTCGCCCTCGCGCTTCTGGCGGGTGAAGCCGTAGGCCGGCTTGGCAAGGTCGGCGGCGCCCGCATTCGTGGTCATGATGAGGATCACGTTGCGGAAGTCGATCTGCTTGCCGTTGTGGTCGGTCAGCTTCCCGTGGTCCATCACCTGCAGGAGGATGTTGAAGAGGTCCGGATGGGCCTTCTCGATCTCGTCCAGCAGCAGCACGCAGTGCGGGTTCTGGTCCACGCCGTCGGTCAGGAGGCCGCCCTGATCGAACCCCACATAGCCGGGAGGCGCGCCGATGAGGCGGCTCACGGTGTGGCGCTCCATATACTCCGACATGTCGAAGCGCAGGAGGTTCACGCCGAGGGTCGAGGCGAGCTGCTTGGCCACTTCCGTCTTGCCGACGCCGGTGGGGCCGGAGAACAGGTAGGAGCCGATGGGCTTCTCCGGTTCCCTGAGGCCCGCGC
>JAEWBL010000012.1 GCA_023391175.1 Pseudomonadota bacterium | reverse complement strand
GTACCTGACGGCGCAGCGACTTCCAGTGGAAGACCAAGGCGGCTTTGGGATGGGCTGCCAGTTCCCGGCCCTTGGCGCTCCCGGTGTTGGTGAAGAAGACGAAGCCGCGCTCGTCCAGCCCCTTCAGCAGCACCATGCGGGCATCGGGAAGGCCATCCTCGTCCACGGTCGCCAGCGTCATGGCGTTCGGATCGTTGGGCTCGGACTTGCCGGCCTCCTCCAGCCACTCGGCGAAAAGACGGAATGGTTCGGAAGATTCGGTGAAATCACCGGATGTTAAGGGATCACGGGGTTCCATGGTGTCGCTCGCCGTCATGTGGAGCCCCTCGTGCCTGATCGTTCGCGCGCCTCTCTGGGCGGCTTCATGGTTCTATATAGAAGCGTCGTGCGCCGGCGCGAAGGGCTCGGTGCCGTCGCGGGCACGTGTCTTCTGGCCGCGTCTCTGGCCGGTTGCGCCAGTTCGCCCTTTCACGACGACGATTCGCTCGTCACCGGCTCGATCAAGGCGACGCCGGCGTCCCTGCCGGTGCCGGAAGGCCCGGCGCCCAAGGGAATCACCGCCGGCGACTGGACGCAGGCCAAGCTCGCTCTCGACCAGGCGCTCGCCGCCCGAGACGGCGATGTGTCGGTGCCGTGGGACAATCCGGAGACCGGCGCGCGGGGCACGGCGACTCCGGTCGGCCCGACCCAAGCCGGCTGCCGCGCCTTCATGATCTCGCTGGTGGACGGCAAGTCCGCCGATCGCTGGGTGCAGGGCGAGGCGTGCAAGAGCCGCAGCGGCACCGTGCTCAACCAGGTCCGCCTGCTCGGACGAGCCTGAGCCGCATTCCGGTGCAAGGCGCGCAAAAGCGGCATGGCGCACAAAAGCGCAGGCCGTTTGAGCGGTGCCGTTGCATTTTTTGCACCGCGAACCACATGTTCCGTGCGGCTGGCCGCCTGAGTGCCGGCCGCAGAGGTGACTATTCATGCGTGATCCCTACGACGTCCTCGGTGTTTCCAAGACCGCCGACGAGGCAGAGATCAAGCGCGCCTATCGCAAGCTCGCGAAGAAGCTCCACCCGGATGCCAATGCGTCCGATCCCAAGGCCCAGGACCGCTTCGCCGAGCTGAACGCGGCGCACGAGATTCTCTCCGACAAGGAGAAGCGGGGCCAGTTCGACCGCGGCGAGATCGACGCGGAGGGCAAGCCGCGCGCGCCGGAATTTTCCGGCTTCGGCGGCGGTGGGCCCCGGCGCGGGCCGGGCGGCTTCTCCGGCTTCGACGGCGACACGATTTTCGAGAGCTTCTCCTTCGGTCCCGAGGGGGCGCGGCGCACCTCCCGTGGCGGCGGCGGCGGGTTCGAGGATATCGGCGACATCTTCGGCTTCGGTCGGCAGCGCCGGTCTGCCGGTGGCGGCTTCGCGCCCCAGCCCGGCGCCGACATGGAGATCACGCTCCCCGTCTCCTTCGAGGAGGCGACGCAGGGGGCGTCGAAGCGTGTCGGCCTGCCCAACGGCAAGCAGATCGACATCAAGATCGCGCCCGGCACCCGCGAGGGGCACCGCATGCGCCTCAAGGGGCAGGGCGAGCCGAGCCCCATGGGCGGGCCGTCGGGTGATGCCTACGTGACCATCTCCTACGCCACGCATCCGGTGTTCGAGCGCGATGGCGACGACCTGCGGCAGGCGATCGACGTGCCGCTCGCCGATGCGGTGCTCGGGGCCAAGGTGCGGGTGCCGACGCTGACCGGCGCGGTGGAACTCGCCATTCCGGCCTGGACCTCCGGCGGGCGTACGTTCCGCCTGCGTGGCAAGGGGCTGCCCAACGCCACCGGCGGCCACGGCGACCTCTTGGCGCGGGTGAATGTGGTGCTGCCGGCGGACAAGAACGCGGAGCTGGAAGAGCTGATGCGCAAGCTCAAGGGGGAGGCGGCCTGACGCCGCCTCTGCCCTGCTCCGCCGCCCCTGCGACGTTCCGGCTTACCATTTCGGCCGACTTTCCAGCCGTGCGGCTGGCTTCTAGAGTGCGCGCCCCGACAAGCATAACGGAAGCGCGCCCATGTTCCTCGAATTGCAGAACCTCTTTTTTGAAGACCTGACGGTCGGGCGCATCGAGCGCATGTCGAAGACGGTCTCCTCCTCCGACATCGTTGGCTTCGCCGAACTCACCGGCGATCGAAATCCCATCCATCTGTCCCAGCATTTCGCCGCGCGCACGCCCTTCGGTGGCCGTATCGCCCATGGCCTCTACACGGCGAGCCTGATCTCCGCCGTGCTCGGCACGCGCCTTCCGGGTCCGGGCGCGGTCTACATCTCCCAGACGCTGAACTTCCGGGCTCCCGTGCGCATCGACGACACGGTGGAGGTGGAAGTGCGCGTGGTGGAGTTGATCCCCGAGCGCTTCCGCGCCCGCCTCTCCTGCATCTGCACGGTGAAGGGCGAGGTGGTGCTGGATGGCGAGGCGTGGGTGAAGGTGCCGTCCGCCGCCACCCAGAAAGTTGCATCCGCCTGACGGCTCGTACAGGCTGCCTCCCCCCGGCAGGAGGAGAGGCGGCATGTTCGAATCCGCGACGTTCGCGCACCATCTCGACAAGGCCGCCTTCAAGGCGATGGAGCCCAGCCTGCGCGAGGATTTGCTCACCGCGCAGTTCCAGCTGATCGAGCAGAAGCGCCGCAGCCTCATCGTCCTGATCCATGGCCCGGACGGCGCCGGCAAGGGCGCGGTGCTGAACCGCCTCTACGGCTGGCTCGACGTGCGCAAGCTGCAGACGCTCACCTTCGACATGCCCTGCGCGCCGGAAGATCGTCCGGCCATGTGGAAATACTGGCGCGAGCTGCCGCCCTTCGGCCAGATCGGCATCATGCTCGGCTCCTGGTACCACGCACCCCTGTGCAAGCGGGCGCTGGACGAGATGAAGCGCGGCGACTTCATGGCGGCGCTGGAGGAGATCCAGCGCTTCGAGGGCATGCTCCATGCCGAGGGCGTGAGCCTGCTCAAGATCTGGCTCTATCTGGACGAGGAGGAGGCCCGCGCCCGCCTCAAGGGCGTCACCAAGGGCGATTGGCAGCGCCCCGTGGTGCGGGAATGGGCGGAGCTGAAAGGCTCCGGCCCGCGCAAGCGGCTGCTCGCCATCTCCGAGGATGCCGCCCGCGCCACCTCCACCGAGACCTCGCCCTGGCACGTGGTGCCGGCCGCCGACGAGGAATATCGCGACGCCATGGCCGGCAGCCTGCTCTTGGAGAAGCTCAGGGCCATGGTCTCCGAGCCCGAGCCGGCGCCCCAGCCGCTCGCGCCCAACCCGACACGGCTGCCGGCGGCACTGCCGACCTTCTCCATCCTTTCCACCCTCGACCTCTCGAAATCCCTCGACGAAGACGATTACGACCGTCAGCTCGCGCAGGAGCAGAGCCGCATCACCCGCCTCACCAATTCCCCGCGCTTCGCCGATGCGGGGCTGGTGGTGGCGTTCGAGGGGTCGGATGCGGCGGGCAAGAGTTCAACCATCATGCGGCTGCGGCGGGCGCTCGATCCGCGGCGCTTCCGCGTGCATCCCATCGCGGCGCCCACCGACGAGGAGCGGGCGCGGCCCTATCTCTGGCGCTTCTGGCGGCACATCCCGGCCCACGGGCGCACCGTGATCTTCGACCGGTCGTGGTACGGCCGCGTGCTGGTGGAGCGGGTGGAAGGTCTGTGCGGTCCCGACGACTGGGGCCGCGCCTACGGCGAGATCAACGATTTCGAGGCCCAGCTCTCGGCCGCCAACTATGTGGTGGTGAAGTTCTGGCTCGCCATCAGCCAGGAGGAGCAGGCCCGCCGCTTCGAGGAGCGCGAGACGGTCGCCTACAAGCGCTTCAAGCTGACCCCCGAAGACTGGCGCAACCGGGAGAAATGGCCCCTCTACGAGGCGGCGGTGACCGAAATGGTGGACCGCACCTCCACCCGCTTCGCCCCCTGGACCCTCGTGGAATCGGAAGACAAGCGCTACGGCCGGGTCAAGGTGCTGAAGACCGTCGCCGACCGGCTCGAGGAGGCCATCGGCTAGGCCGGCACCTCCCACACTTGTCCCGGATGAAGCGGCAGGAAACGGTGTCGCGCGATGCCGGCGGCGTCGAGCGCCTCGCCGAGCGCCCGCTTCGGCGCATCCTGCCCCTCGTCGGTGAGGCGGAACGTGCCCCAGTGGATGCCGAGGCCCTGGGTGGCGCCGGTGTCCTCCAGGATGCGCACGGCTTCCTCGGGATTGGTGTGCTGCGGGGCCATGAACCAGCGCGGCTCATAGGCGCCGATGGGGATCAGCGCCACCCGCGGCGCGCCGAAGTCGCGGGCGACCGCCCGGAAGATGGCGCCGGTGCCGTATCCGGTATCGCCGGCGAAATAGATCAGCCCCTGCGGCGTCGCCAGCACGAAGCCCGCCCACAAGGCAAACCGCCGGTCCCTTATGCCGCGCGCCGACCAGTGGTTGGCGGGGTGCAGGATCGCCTCCACCCCTGCGCCGAGATCGAAGCGCGCGCCCCAGTCGCCGGTGGTGATGTCGAGGGCCTTGAGCTGCGGGCGCAGGATCTTGTCGTTGCCGAGCGGCGTCAGCACCCGCGGGCGATGGGCGCGCTGGAGGCGACGGAGCGTCGCAATATCCATGTGGTCGTAATGGTTGTGGCTGAGCAGCACCCAGTCGATGGGCGGGAGGTCCGCGAAGGCGATGCCGGGCGGATTGTGCCGCTTCGGCCCGAGAAACCGGAGCGGACCGGCCCGTTCCGACCAGACCGGATCGGTGAGGATGTTCAGCCCCGCCACCTGGATCAGGACGCTGGCGTGCCCGACCATGGTGATGCGGATGCCGGCCGCCACGTGCGCCGGCGGCGTCTCTTCCCGTGCGGGGAGCGGCGGCGCGGCCGGCCAGCCGACAGGTGCCGGATCCTGTGCGCGCTTGGCCCGGCGCCACGCGAGCAGGTCCTTCAGGCTCTTGTCTGTGGAGGGATGATCGGGATTGAAGAAGCGCGTGCCGTCGAAATGATCCGAGGCGGGGCCATGATGATACGGACGGGGCATGGCCCGACTCTAGCCGAAATAATCTGTGCTCGCGCGCTATTCGGCGGCCATTGCGTGCTCTGCGTGGGGGAACGGGCAGGCCGCGCCCTGGAGGTGGCCGCGCCCGAAATCCGCCAGTGCCTCCACCGCGTTCCGCAAGGCCTCGCCCTTCTGCGTGAGGCGGTAGCCGACCTGCGGCGGGACGGTGGGATAGACCCGGCGCAGGACCAGCCCGTCCGCCTCCAGCTCGCGCAGCGCCTTTGAGAGGATGCGCTGGGTGACCTTGGGCATGCGCCGGCGCAGCTCGGAGAAACGCTGCTCTCCCTCCATGAGGTGATGGAGTGTCGCGCCCTTCCACTTGGCGCCGATCAGCGCCAGCGCTGCTTCGACCGGGCATCCCGTGCCCGGATAAGTCACATGGCGCCGTGCCAATGCTCTGTCCTCCACCCGCTGTCGCGGCTGGGAAGTATGGCGGACGCCGCGCACGCGCGCCACTCGGCGTATCAATCCTGATACCACCCCACGCGATTGTGCCGTCTTGCGCAGGGCGCGGGACGATCGAGATTAGGGAGCGACGGCGCGCTCCGCGCCTGCTTCGAGAGAGATCGTCATGAAGGCCATCGGTTACGTCGCCTCCCGCCCCGCCGACAGCGCGGACGCCCTGTTCGCCTTCGAGGCGCCGGACCCCGTGCCGGGTCCGCGCGACCTGCTGGTGCGGGTGAAGGCCATTTCGGTCAATCCCGTGGACACCAAGGTGCGCATGCGCCGCCAGGGCACCGCAGAGGCGCCGGTGATCCTCGGCTGGGATGCGGCCGGCGTGGTCGAGGCGGTGGGCGCCGACGCCGGGGCGTTCTGCGTCGGGGATGAGGTCTATTATGCCGGTGCCATCACCCGGCCGGGCACCAACGCCGAGCTTCATCTGGTGGATGCCCGCATCGCGGCGCGCAAGCCCAGGACGCTTTCCTTCGCAGAGGCCGCGGCCCTGCCGCTCACGGCGCTTACGGCCTATGAGAGCCTGTTCGACCGCCTCCGCCTGCCGCGTGGCGTCGCCGACGACAAGACGGTGCTGCTGATCGTCGGGGCGGCGGGCGGCGTCGGCTCCATGGCGGTGCAGCTGGCGCATCGGCTCGCCTCCGCCACCATCGTCGGCACCGCCTCCCGGCCGGAGAGCGTCGCCTGGGTGAAGGACCTGGGCGCCGACCATGTGATCGACCATACCAAGCCCCTCGCTGGTGAATTGAAGGCGCTCGGCCTTGGCGGCGCGCATCGCATCTTCAGCATCACCGGCACCCATCAGCACTGGCCGCAGCTGGTCGAGGCGCTGGTGCCGCAGGGCGCCATCTGCGTCATCGACGATCCCGCCGCGCTCGACGCCACGCTCCTGAAGCCCAAGAGCGGCGCGCTGGCGTGGGAATCCATGTTCACCCGTTCCATGTTCGAGACCCCGGACATGGACGCCCAGCACCGCATCCTCTCCGAGGTCGCGGGACTGGTGGACGAAGGTCTCCTGCGCACCACCCTCGGCGCCCATTTCGGCCCCATCACCCCGGACAACCTCCGGCGCGCTCACCTCGCGCTGGAGAGCGGGCGGTCCATCGGCAAGATCGTGCTGGAAGGCTGGGAATAAGCTCCCGAGAGCACCCCGCGCCGGTTCGCTCGGCGCGGGGCTTGCTCCTGGAAGCACCGCCACAGCCTGATGCCGGGTGCGACGCAGGCGGCGCCATGACTGCGCTGACGTTCAGCCGGGGCGCCGGCGTGTCGATGGGAGTCGGGCGAAGGTCGAACGACTGAAAAGCGCTCTTTTGGGCCAAGATTTCAGCAGGGAAACGGGGCCGGATACCGCCGATACGCAAGTTCAAAGGGGCGCGGCCATGCGCAACAGTGGAGGTGCTGGGCAACTGGCAGGCGCGATATCATGGCCGGAGGAGAGGAAAGCAGGTGAGTGACCAACGAAAACACGGCCATTTCATTTGACCAATAGCTAAGCTTTAGACACGTTACAGCTGCGGCAGCGTACCCATTTCCGCATTGCCATTTCCAAGCGAGCGCCGACCGCTTCAAGAATGGGAAAGCCAATGGACCGGATTCACGCCAGGCTTCCAGCCTCCTTTGCCGCAGGGCTCCTCGCCTTGGGCATCAGCTCTGCGGTTCAAGCTCAGGCTCCGAGCAAGCCGAACATCCTTCTCATCGTGTCGGACGACACGGGCTATGGCGACCTCGGCCCCTACGGCGGCGGCGAGGGACGCGGCATGCCGACGCCCCACATCGACGAATTGGCCGAGAACGGGATGACGTTTTTCTCGTTCTACGCCCAGCCGAGCTGCACGCCTGGCCGCGCCGCAATGCAGACGGGCCGAATTCCCAATCGCAGCGGCATGACGACGGTTTCCTTCCAGGGCGATGGCGGCGGCCTGCCGGCGGCGGAGTGGACCGTTGCATCAGTACTCAAGCAGGGCGGGTACAAGACTTACTTCACCGGTAAATGGCACCTCGGTGAGGCGGACTATGCGCTGCCCAACGCCCAGGGCTACGACGTCATGAAATATGCCGGGCTGTACCACCTCAACGCCTACACCTACGGCGACCCCACTTGGTTCCCCGACATGGACCCGGAGCTGCGCGCCATGTTCAACCGGGTCACCAAAGGCGCGCTTTCCGGCAAAGCCGGCGAGAAACCCGTCGAGGAGTTCAAGATCAACGGGCAGTACGTCAACACACCCGTGGTTGACGGCAAGGAGGGGGTGGTCGGTATCCCCTTCTTCGACGGCTACGTGGAGAAGGCCGCGCTGGACTTCATTGACGATGCCGCGAAGACGCCGAACACACCCTTCTTTATCAACGTCAATTTCATGAAGGTGCACCAGCCAAATCTGCCAGCGCCCGAATTCGAGCATAAGTCGATGTCGAAAACGAAGTATGCTGACAGCGTCGTCGAGCTCGATACGCGCATCGGGCGCATCGTCGACAAGCTGAAGGCTGCCGGCCTCGACAAGAATACGCTCATCTTCTACACAACCGACAACGGTGCCTGGCAGGATGTCTACCCTGATGCAGGCTACACCCCCTTCCGCGGTACCAAGGGTACGGTGCGGGAAGGCGGCAACCGTGTGCCCGCCATTGCGGTCTGGCCCGGCAAGATCAAGCCGCAGGCCAAGAACCACGACATCGTGGGCGGCCTTGATTTGATGGCGACCTTTGCCAGCGTGGCCGGCCTCAAGCTTCCGGAGAAGGACCGCGAGGGCCAGCCCATCATCTTCGACAGCTATGACATGAGCCCCATCCTGCTCGGCACGGGGAAGTCCGCCCGCAAGAACTGGTTCTATTTCACCGAGAACGAGCTGACGCCCGGCGCCGCCCGCGTCGGCAACTACAAGGCGGTGTTCAACCTGCGTGGCGACGGAGGCGTCACGACGGGCGGTCTCGCCGTCGACACGAACCTCGGTTGGAAGGGCGCGGAAAAGTATGTCGCCACAGTCCCGCAGGTCTTCGACCTCTGGCAGGACCCGCAGGAGCGCTACGACATCTTCATGAACAACTACACCGAGCGCACCTGGACGCTGGTGACGATCAGCGCGGCGATCAAGGAGCTCATGGCGACGTACATTCAGTACCCGCCCCGCAAGATGCAGAGCCAGAGCTACGCGGGACCGGTCGAGATCTCGAGATACGAGAATTTCCAGTGGGTGCGCGAGCAACTCGCCGGCGAGGGTGTCAAGATCCCCCTGCCTACGGGCAATTGAATTCGGCGTCAGTTGTTCAGCGATGCGGAAGGAGAGCGTGGCTTTTCAGGGAGGGGAAGGGTGCTTGGCCGGCACGCATGCCCGCCTGTTGCTCGGCCGGGGTGAAACGAGCTCGCGATCGGGCGGGACCCGCATGGCGCCTGTGCGCTGGGCGGGCGGTCCGCGCCCCCCTTCCTCCCGACGTGCAGTGCCCGCCTGATCTCTGCCACTCGCGGCGTTTGCCATGCGCTCAGTCTCCCGAGCACGCGGCAGCTATGCCGAGCGTTTTGCGTGAATTGCGCTGGAGTGGGGGCAAAGGCGGAGCTTCGCCCTTCGTAGGCGTTCGAGGGTTCGTGGAATTGGAAAGTGGCTGGGGCGCCTGGATCCCCAGCCATCGCGCTCCGTTGTCGTTTCAGATCAATAAGATCAGTTGGTTATGCCCCATCGATGTACTAGAAGGATGTACTAGAACGAGGGGTCAGGGTGGTACTAGATGGCGCCAAGGGGCAATTGGCTGAAGCGTAGGGTGAATGTCTGGTGGTTTCAGATCGCGGTCCCCGTGGCGGTGCAGCCCGCTGTCGGGAAGAAGATGGTTGCCGAGAACCTGAAGACGGCCGACAGGCGTCTGGCTCAGCATCTGGCGCTTGAGAGGGCGGCTCATTGGAAGCGGCAGTTCGACCTGCTCCGGGCGTCGGAGGTGGAGACACAGCCTCCCCACGTCGTCTTCGAGGAGGTGGTCCAGCGCATCAACTGGCTGAAGCAGAAATTCCGCAATCCCGATGATCTGGACGAACAGCTCGACCTCCTCTGGGATGGCTATGCCGATCCCGAGGCGCGCCGTCTCGGCGTGGGCGAACTGAGCGAGACCGATCCGGAGGAGGTCCATCCCGAGGTGGCGGCAGCCTTGGAAGCGATCAAGGCCGCGCGGGCGGGCAAGGTCGAGGCACCTGCGGAGTTCCGCGCGCCGTTCTCTGATCTTTCCGCACGCTACATCGCGGACATCCAGCGAGACACGGCCAACCGTCGCACCATGCAAACCATCTCCCAGATGGAAGCCGTCTTTCGCCTGTTTCGGGATCACATCGACGATAAGCCCCTCGCGACCGTGAAGGGCAAGGTGGTCGCTGCCTTCTTCGACAAGGTGAAGCGGCTTGACCCTAACTGGGGCCGGTCGCCGGACACGAAGGGGAGGAGCCTCGATCAGTTGCTCGCCTCCTACGCGAAGGCGGGCGGCAAGGTGCTCAGCAGCCGGACCCTGAACCGCTACGTTTCTTCGCTGAACGGGTTGTGGGAGTGGGCGGACAGCAGGGGTGAGGTGTCGGGCAAGAACCCCTTCTCCGGCCATTGGACCAAGGTGAAAACGCGGAGAAACGCCCACGCGCCTTGGACTGACGAGGCGCTGAAGGTGGTGCTGAGCTTGAAGTCGAACCCTGGGAGCGAGGGCAAGCCAAACCCTCTGTATTGGCTCCCCCGCATCGCCCTGCTGTCAGGAATGCGCCTGAATGAGATTTGCTCGCTGGAATGGGCGGACGTGCAGACGGCGGAGGGCGTGACCTATTTCGACATTCCCGAGGGCAAGACTGAAAGCAGCGTTCGTGTCGTGCCAGTCCATAGCGCCTTGACCCCCTTCCTCGACCTGTGCCCCCGGTCCGGCTTCCTGTTCCCCAATCTGGTGCCGGGCGGCCCCGACAAGAAGCGCGGTTGGAACATCGGCAAGAAGTTCGGGCGGGTCACGCTCGCTGCGGTTAAGGCCGGTTCACTGACGCCCGAGCAACGCTCTACCTTCCACGGCTTCCGCAAGAACGTCGCCCAGACCTTCGAGCGCCACCGCATCGCCGAGACGGAGGCGGCTCAGATTATCGGCCACAAGAAGCCCGGCATGACCTACGGTGTGTACTCGCCGAACGGGCTGAGGATCGAGCAGAAGCAGGGGCTGGTGGAGTTGCTGAGGTTGCCGGGGGAGGGGTGAACGAGGGTGGCGCGTCCGAACCGGAAGTTCGCCGCGACGACGACGAATGGCCGGTTTGGGGCCGTGAGCTGACTGGCAGGTTTAGGTGAGTAGCTAGAGCTAGCGAACGCTCAAGGGACCGAGTTCGGTTGCGAACTATCGGCTGTCGTCAGAATGATGGTCTCCAACGGGCGCTTCCCACTTGCGGGTTTATTTCCACAGACTGTGCTGGTCGGCGCCGCGTCTGGCGCGGCGGGCGTGCTCGGTATAGTTAAGCAACAGAGGCTAGGCGCCGGGCGCGGGGATGTTGCGTTGCATACGAAGAATTTCCCTTCGGTCAGGGTGGTGGGCCCAGTCGCTCGTCACGGCAACAAAGGTTTGGCTCCCCGGGGCTGTCTCCTGCAGGGTTTCCACGTCAACCCACCTCTCCCTTCGACGCCACCTGACCTCGTAATAAGTCGACGCGACCAGCCCTCGATCTCTCCAGTCTCGGAAATAGAGATTGGCATGACCGCGAACCGCCTGTAGGTCGTTGAAGGCAGCAACGTCCCCGACACGGTCGATAATGCCAAGCTCACCCAGCCTTTTCTCTAGGCGGTAGATCGCCGGGTCGAATGACACCAGTAAAAGCTGCGGCGTCAGCGGCATTAGCAGCACGGCGCCCGGACTGCCAAGGCCCGCACCTCCCAGCACGTCCTTCTGCAGGTGGAAGCGGTTGGTGTAGACCACCGGATCATCGGACGTGAAGAATGGCACCGCCGTGCGATTGAGGACAATTCGCGTCTGTAGGTGGGCTGTACTTCCAATGCTGTCTTCGAACGCGCTTATCGCGAGCTGAAGTGCCATTTCGTGCGTTATGACCAGACTTTCCAATAGTTCCGGCGCAGCCTCGTTGGCCACCATCGCCCGTTGCGCTTCCGCTAGCCGGATTTCGCCGTCGATCCATGCCGCGCTCCTATAAGACTGCAATAGCATGAAGACGTGGAGGCGTCGTATGTCTGCCTGTGTCGCGGTATGGGGATCGTCACTGATGCGCCCGAGAATTTCGCCGTATGCTCCTTCTGGCACCTGCAGCGCCCGCTCCAGAGCGCCGTCGCGCCCATAGAAATATGGCTTCGCGCACTGTCCCTTCGCGGGTGCCGCTTCGATCGACCGCTCGCGGGACATGTTGAAAACGTTGATGGCGGCACCATAACCATCCGCGCAGAAAGCGCGGAGGTAGCAACGGGGTACGAAATGCTGAGACTTGTTGGCTGGCATGGCGGCCGGATGATGAGTCTCTCAGGGCGACGATGCAACTTGTTGTGTCTGTCGGGGCGCAAGAGCAGCTTCGCCGTTGCGCCTGAGGCGCGTCGTGGCATTAAAGCACTGCGACTGCGCTAATGGTAGGATTCGCAATTACATGAGAAACAAGCGAACGAGCGGCCGCAGGGCATCAGAGCGGCAGCAAGCCACATCCACCGAGCTGACTGGTGGCGCTGGCTTCACTTATGAAGACAAGGTGGTTGCCTATTATTTGGCGGCGCTGCTCCGTGGTGAAAGAGCCCTGCTTCAGGACGGCACCGTCCAGGCCGTTGCTGTCCAGCAGGCGGGGCACGGACACCCGATGGATGACCTTGTGGTCGAATTCCAAGACGCTGAGGGACTGCGTCTTTTGGCCCTTCAAGTAAAGTCATCAATCACGGTAAGTGGGGCCGCTACCAACTCAGACTTTCGCGATGTTCTTAACCGCGCTCTCGAGACACGCAGGACCCACGGTTTTCAAGCCGATCGGGATGCCTATGGTTACATCACGGAGAACGTGGCCGAGGCGGCGCATCGGTCGCTCAACCGCCTCATCGATTGGGCAAAGAGCAGTCCCACTCCAGCGGACTTTGAGCGGCGCTTTGCCAAAGGCGGAGCTGCCGCCGCTGCGGAACGTGATCTGCGAGAGGAATTGGCGCCGCTTATCGGCGGCGATGTTGCACATGAGTGGAATTTCTACCGCCGGTTTGTCGGTGCCCGCCTAAGCGGACTCAACGAAACGGGTATCGTTTGGTCAGAGATTACTAACCGTCTGCAAGAGCTGGTTGCCATCAATGAAGACGGGCAAGACGTCCTTCTCTTCGATCGCTTGTGCCGCATTGCGCGCGATGGCGCTGGCACGGCCCGGAAATGGACGCGCGCAACATTGCTTGCGCAACTCCGAGGCGTTGTCAGGCTGAAGGTCTCGGCGAACCTGCGCGACGACCTCGACTTGCTCGCCCAATTTTCCAAGGATGGTCTCAACGAAATTGCCGACAGCATCGACGGCTTCGAGGTTGATCGCACGGCCTTTCAGCAGGCCGTATCGGAACGTCTTGCCGCTAGTCGCGTCGTAAATATCAGCGGGCTTCCAGGGTGCGGAAAGTCTGTCGTTCTCAAGCGGGTTGCTTTGGATGCTCAGAAACGCGGGCCGATCTTTTTTCTAAAGGCGGATCGTCTGTCCGGCAAAAGTTGGACTGAGTTTGCTGCAGCATTGGGCCTCAAGCACCGTAAACTCGACGAGATTTTAGCGGAAATTGCCGCAACCGGAACGGCCACCCTTTATATCGACGGCATTGACCGCATTAATCCCGACCAAAAGCGTATCGTCCTCGACATTCTCAATGCGATCGAGGCTAACGCTGCGCTCGGCAGCTGGCGCGTCTTGGCCACATCGCGTGACCAGGGACTTGAGACGTATCGCGCGTGGTTTCCGAAGACTTTCTACAGCGGCACGCCGATAGGTGATGTTCAAGTCAAGCCGTTCGACGACGACGAAGCCGAGGCACTGGCCAAGGAGAAGCCCGGCCTGCGCCGCCTATTAATGGGCACTCCTTCGGTTCAGGCCATTGCTCGGCGTCCGTTCTTCGCGGCCGTTCTCGCGAGAAGCTTCAGCTATGACACGACGGAACCGAAGACCGAAGTCGATCTCATCAACGCGTGGTGGGCACGTGCGGGACACGACGCCCCGGCGGAGGTCGTTCCGCAACGCCAACGCGCGCTACTCGATATTGCGGAAAAAGGCGTCGCGAACCTTGGTAAGAGCGTCCCGGCTCGAGTGCTCGCTCCGCCCTCGTTCGAGCACATCGCCGCGTTGAAGGCCGACTTGGTCATACGGGGGAATAACGGCGATGCATCGTTTTCCTTCACGCACGACATCTTCTTTGAGTGGACGTTCTTCCGCCTTCTCATTGACCTTGGTGATGCGTGGATCGATGGGTTGACAAAGGCTGGAGAGCCGCCGTTACTCGGTCGCGTCGTCGGCCTGTTAGCCCAAAACTCGATCGCCGTGCCGGGCGAATGGTCGGCAGGATACGCCGCTCTCGATGGATCGACGCTCCGTCCTCAATGGCGGCGGGAGTGGCTGACGGCACCACCGTTTACCAGCGCGTTCGCAAATGGCCAGATCGAATTCACGGCGCTTGTGACGGCAAATGACTATGAACTCCTCAAAAAGCTGCTGGTATGGTTCCAAGCTCAGCACACCATCCCAAGCCCGATTGTGCTGGAGCAGGCTTCACCTGGGCAAGCGGGCCTCGACCGCCTTGGCCTCGCTGAACTGTTAAGCTGGCCTTCGGATTTCACGAGCTGGGGTCGCTTTATCGACTGGCTGTTGCCGCTCGCGCCGACGCTGCCAGTCAGGCTGTATCCAAGAGTGGTCGAAGTGTTCTCCGTTTGGCAGAACGCGCTTTCAGATTTTCGCAACGCTAGATCAAAGGCCATCGTCACCGCTTGCGCGGATTGGTTGATCGACTTTGAAAAGGCAGCTTATCCAGAGAAGCGAACTTTCGCGCATGGCCGATGGGATGAGCTTGGCCGTGAAGCGCAAAAGCAATTTGCAGCAGCACTACGCATCGCCATCATGCGGGCTGCACGGGCGTTCCCCGAGTATGCCAACGCGCTGTTAGATCGAGCCGTCGCGAACAAGCATATGCGGCACGACGCTTATAGCGACGTCATGGCGCTTGCATGGATGATGGCTGAGGTTTCACCCGAGCGATTGGCGGAGGTCGCCAAAGCAGAGTTACAACAGGAGCTGCCGCGAGATCATCTCGAGCGGGAGAAGCGTGAGCAACGGAGGCACGTAGAGTGGATCCGACGAATCCGCGAGAAGCCCGAAAGTGAGCGCAGCGAGAATGAGAAGCGTGCGATCGAACGTCCGTACTTCCACATTCCGCATGACTTTGACGGTTTGGGTCGCGAAGAAATCGGTATCGACCGATACAATAACTACTACTACCCGGTTTCACCGGCGCACGAACCGTTCGCCAGCCTGTTCAGCAAAAAACCTGACGTCGCGTTGCAGCTGGTACGTGATCTCGCCAACCGGGCAACTACGGGATGGCGGCAGATTGCCGATATCACCCGCCGTCAGCATGGTACACCAATCCCCGTGAAGATCGCGTTCCCCTGGGGGGAGCAGCAGTTCTGGGGCGATTGGCCAGCGTATAACTGGCAGCTTGGTCAGCTTGGCCCGCAACCGCTTGAATGCGCGTTCCTAGCGATGAGCTACTGGGCCTTTCGTCAGATTGAGAATGCCCGGCCAGTTGATGAGGTGATCCAACTCGTTGTTAAAGGAAACGAGTCGATTGCAGCGGCAGGATTAGCGCTTCGGTTGGCGCTTGAAGTATTTCATCTTTCAGATGTGACCCTGGCCCTATGTGCGTGCCAACGACTTTGGCCGTTTGACATCGCACGAGTGCGTAACGAGCCAATGCGAAACGTCGACCTGTTAGGTTTCGGTTTGATGGACCAATTAACAGGCGAACATAAAGCTGCAGAGGACTACCTCAACAAGCGCTCGAGCCGCTCCCGTGATGTGAAGCAGCTTGCCATGCGGTTCGCCGTCAACGGCGACGATGCGCTGACCGCCCGTTTCAAGGAAGCATTGGCACGATTTGTTACCGAGTTGCCCTACGAGCTCGAGGAACATCGCTCAAATTCAGCTGAAACGGTCATGCTCAAGACCCAGGCCGAAGAGTACGCAGCGTTGGCGGTGGTGGAAAACTATCGGGGATATCGCGCGCCCGACGAACAAGTTGTGATCGCTTATCAGCCGCCGCTCTCCGAGGAGACGGTCAAGCGCGGCGAAGCAGCACTGATCTACCTGCAGCAAAGCAACGTTCTGGTATGGGCGATGAAATCGCTCCGCGCCTTCGCACTTGACCCTGACAGAAAGCTCGCTGACGCTGTTGCAATCGCGCGCCCTATCGACGATCCCGAGCT
>JAEWBL010000671.1 GCA_023391175.1 Pseudomonadota bacterium | reverse complement strand
ATCTGTGCTGCCGACTGGTTCTCGATAGTGCCTTGAAAATATCGGTGGTTCATCCTGCCTACCTATGGGTGTGGTACTGGCTGCCAATCTGTCGCAGGTGGATTTTTCTACTTTCCGGCTAGGGTCCCTGAACCGGGTCTTCTTTGCTTTTTGCGAAATTTGCGTCAGTCAGTGCTCGCGGGCGTCTCGCGGCATAGCGTGTTCGCTTCGGGGGATCCCAAGGTAAGTGTTGAGGCGGTGGTGCGGTGCGCAATGAAAGCGTATCGAGGCGGTCGGTGGCTTGGTGCGTCAGTCTCAATTTATTGAATTTGCTGCATATTTAATATCTGCCCAATTTTCTGCATTGCAAAATAAATGCGCATCGCCTATGGAAATCTACGTAATTCGTCGTCTTGTCGGCATGGCCCGAATGCTAAGCGTGCGGGGCGCCCAGAGGGTCCGTCTATGTTGGCGGGTCGGGTTGGTGTGTGCCGACAAAGCGCCGGGGGCGGGCGTATCGGTTGAGGGTGGCGTGGGTCTTCGTTGCTGGAGGCTCCTTCGTCCGACATCGAGCGATGTCTCGCTGAGCGAATTGGTCAAGCGCGTGGGCGAGATAGATTCACGGCAATGACGTTTCCTTCCTCCCTCATGTCCGCCGGATCGCGCTGGCATGTGATCTATACGCTCCCGCGCATGGAAGCGGTGGCGCAGGAGCAGCTTGATCGTCAGGGCTTCGAGGTGTTCTTCCCCCGGATCTGGGAGACGCGGCGGCACGCCCGCCGGACCGAGACTGTCCGGGCGTGCATGTTTCCCCGCTATGGCTTTGCCTTCTTCGATCCTGCGCGTGATCGCTGGCGCTCCATCAACGGCACCATCGGTGTCTCGGGCCTCGTCATGGCCCGCGACCGTCCGCAGCCGGTCCCTCAGGGCGTTGTGGAAGCCATGGTGGAGGCGACCGCCGCGGATGGCATCACCGTGGTCGACTACGACCTGAGGCAGGGTGATCCGGTGCGCCTGATCTCGGGTCCGTTTTCGGGCGGCCTTGGCGTTCTCGAAAGACTGGATGCTCGGGGGCGCGTCGCGTTACTCCTGTCGGTGATGAATGGTAGCGTACGATTGAGTATTGACCGAGAAATGCTCGTCCCGGCGGGTTGAGTTTACTCGGATTTGCGCACGCATAACGGGTGGCGTGCGGGATGAAGTCGGGCGGGACGACGCTGTCGTTTCACCCGAAGTGCGGTAGCATGCCGGATTTGCATCGGTGTGCGTTCCTGTCGGCGCACTGGTGCGCGTGAGCAGGGACCCGTGCGGAAGGTTTTGGGATGACCACCGGCCTCGCTGGGACGGTCATGAGTTGGGGGCACTTTGGGGGCCGGGCCGCTGCCGAGCCTTCAGCACACAGTGAGGCGATAAATGTCCGTGAAGGTTCCGTCCAATGGCAAGGTGGCTCTTCTCACCGGCGTGACCGGTCAAGATGGCGCCTACCTGGCAGAGTTGCTGCTCGAGAAGGGATACACCGTCCACGGCATCAAGCGCCGCTCTTCGTCCTTCAACACGGGGCGCATCGAGCACATCTATCAGGATCCGCACGAGTCCGACCCGCGGTTCGTCCTGCACTATGGCGACATGACGGATTCCACCAACCTGATCCGGGTGGTGCAGCAGTGTCAGCCGGACGAGATCTACAACCTCGCCGCGCAGAGCCATGTGCAGGTGTCGTTCGAGACGCCGGAATACACCGCGAATGCCGACGCCATCGGCGCCCTGCGTCTGCTGGAGGCCATCCGCATCCTGGGGCTGGAAAAGAAGACGCGCTTCTACCAGGCCTCCACGTCCGAGCTGTACGGGCTCGTGCAGGAAGTGCCCCAGTCGGAGACCACCCCCTTCTATCCCCGCAGCCCCTATGCGGCCGCCAAGCTCTACGCCTACTGGATCGTGGTGAACTACCGCGAGGCCTACGGCATTCATGCCTCCAACGGCATCCTGTTCAACCACGAGAGCCCGCTGCGCGGCGAGACCTTCGTGACCCGCAAGATCACCCGCGCCGTCGCCGCCATCCGGCACGGCAAGCAGCAGAAGCTCTATCTCGGCAATCTCGACGCCAAGCGCGACTGGGGTCATGCGCGCGAGTATGTGCGCGGCATGTGGCTGATCCTGCAGCAGGAGGCGGCGGACGACTACGTGCTGGCCACCGGCGAGACCACCGAGGTGCGCCAGTTCGTGCAGTGGGCCTTCGAGGACGTGGGCATTGCGCTGGAATGGCGCGGCAGCGGCGTGGACGAGAAGGGCTATGACACGCAGTCGGGCCGGTGCCTCGTCGAGGTCGATCCCCGCTACTTCCGCCCGACCGAGGTGGACCTCCTCATCGGCAACCCCAAGAAGGCCCACGAGAAGCTCGGCTGGACCCACGAGACGTCGGTGCGCGAACTCTGCCGCGAGATGGTCGCCGAAGACCTCAAGGTGATGCAGACCTCGACCGTCATGAAGGAAGCCTGAGATGGGATCCTACGCGCTCGAGGGCAAGAAAGTCTGGGTCGCCGGCCATCGCGGCATGGTGGGCTCGGCCATCGTGCGGCGCCTGGCGGGTGAGGGATGCGAGGTCGTCACCGCCTCGCGCGCGGAGGTGGACCTGAAGGATCAGTCCGCCGTCCGCGCCTTCGTGGAGCGGACCCGTCCGGACGCGGTGTTCCTCGCCGCGGCCAAGGTCGGCGGCATTCTCGCCAACGACACCTATCCGGCCGATTTCCTCTACGACAACCTGATGATCGAGGCGAACATCATCGAGGCGTCCCATCGCTTCGGTGTGGAGAAGCTGCTGTTCCTCGGCTCGTCGTGCATCTACCCCAAGATGGCGCCGCAGCCCATCACCGAGGAGTCCCTGCTGACGGGACCGCTGGAGCCCACCAACGAGTGGTATGCGGTCGCCAAGATCGCGGGCATCAAGCTGGCGCAGGCCTACCGGCGCCAGCATGGCAGCGACTTCATCTCGGCCATGCCGACCAACCTCTACGGGCCGGGCGACAATTTCGACCTCAATTCCAGCCACGTGATGCCGGCGCTCATTCGCAAGGCGCATGAGGCGAAGCTGCGCGGCGACAAGGAAATCGTCATGTGGGGCACGGGCACGCCCCGTCGCGAGTTCCTGCATGTGGACGATTGCGCCGACGCCTGCGTGCTGTTGATGAAGGTCTATTCGGGCGACACCCACGTCAACGTGGGCTCGGGCGACGACGTGACCATCCTGGAGCTGACCCGCACGGTCTGCGACGTGGTGGGCTTTACCGGCGAGATCGTGCACGACCTTTCCAAGCCCGATGGCACGCCACGCAAGCTGATGAGCGCCGATCGCCTGCGGGCGCTCGGCTGGACGCCGTCCATCCCGCTTCGCGACGGCATCGCGGCGAGCTACCGCTGGTTCCTTGAGAACCAGGGCGCTCTCCGGGCCGCGAGCTGAAGCGGCGGGCACGGGTCACGGACGGAATATCATGGGCAAGCTTCTCGTCTCCGCCATGAACCATGCGCCGGAGCTTACCGGCTGCGGCAAATACACCGGAGAGCTGGTGGCGCTCATGGTTGGCCGAGGCCATGAGGTGGAGGTGGTCACCGCGCCGCCCCATTACCCCGGCTGGACGGTGAAGGCCCCCTACCGCAACCGCTACTCCACCGAGGAGCGGGACGGCGCACGGCTCTATCGCTGTCCCGTCCTGGTCAGGTCCGCGATGGGCGGCATCTGGCGCCTGATCGCGCCCATGTCGTTCGCTGCCTCTTCGGCCCCCGTGACGCTGTGGCGGGCGCTGCGCCGACGCCCGGACACGGTGCTTTCCATCGAGCCGACGCTTTTTGCGGCGCCGTTCGTGCTCCTCTCGGCCTGGCTCACCGGCGCGCGCACCGTGCTGCATGTGCAGGATCTGGAAGTGGATGCGGCCTTCGCGGTGGGGCATCTCGGCGGGGCAGGGGGGCTGAAGCGGCTCGCGGCGGCGTTCGAGCGTTTCTGCCTGTCGCGCTTCGACACCATCGTCACCATCTCGCAGCGCATGGCGGAGCGGATCGCCGAGAAGGGCATTCCCGAAGAGCGCATTGCCCTGGTGCGCAACTGGGTCGATCTCGGCCACGTTCGCCCCCTTCCGACGGCCTATGCCTATCGCGAGGAGCTTGGCCTGCCGCGCGATGCCTTCGTTGCGCTCTACTCCGGCAACATCGGCCCCAAGCAGGGGCTCGACGTGGTGATCGAGGCGGCACGACAGCTGGCGGACCGCTCCGACATCGTCTTCGCCATCGCCGGCGAGGGGCCTTCGCTGGCGGACCTCCAGCGGCAGGCCGCCGGCCTTCCCAACGTGCATTTCCTGCCGTTCCAGCCCTATGCCCGCCTGCCGGAGTTTCTCAGCCTGTGCGACCTGCACCTCCTGCCGCAGCAGGCCAGCGCGGCGGATCTGGTGCTGCCGTCCAAGCTCGGCGGCATGCTTGCGAGTGGACGGCCGATCCTGGTCACGGCCGAGCCGGGCACCGAACTTGCCGACTTCCTGGTCGGCGCGGCGACCCTCGTGACGCCGGGGGATCCATCTGCCATGGTGGAGGCCATCCGTTGCCACGCGGCCGGCGCCGTCGCGGATGCCGAAGATCGGCGCATCGCGTTGGCCATGACATTGTCGGAAAAAGCCGCAATGGATGTCCTGGAGGGCGTCCTTTTCCATCCCAGCGGGGAGGTCGAGCAACTTACGGGACTGGCTCAGGGCAGGTAGACTATCTCAGCAGGACGATTTGATGAAGTCGATCGCTAAACTGGTATATTTTGGGGTCCTGTTCTGCCTTGTGGTGGTTCAGGTTGCGATGGGTGCTGATCTCTTCGTTCTGTTCACTCTCACGGCCATTTCTTGTTTTGCATTTTTTGTCTTTGAAGTGAAGGCGTTCCTTCCCGCAGATGTCATCATTATCAATATAATTTTATATTCCGGTTATTTTACATTGATCGTTAAAACGCTTCTCGGTCAATCGGTTGACGAAAATTTGGTAAGTCCCATTGAATCGAGCTCAGTCAATCTGATTGGCTTCCTGTCGATATTCTGCGGTTATTTCTTTTCGAGGAACATGCCGAAGTTCGTGCTTGGCGTGAGGGCTCCGCTTCTCGTGCCGGAAAACCTGCGTTTTTTGGCGTTGGTAGTGTTCCCCATCGGCACGATGTTCGACCTGCTCCACATCATCCTGCGTCCTCAAGCGACGCAAGCGGCGGTGGACTCGGGGGAAGGCATTGGTTTTTTTGGCTCCTTCATTTTCGTCACCACGTTCGGCCTTGTGTGCCAGGCATCGTATGTGTTCTCGCGCGAGAACCGCACCCAGCGCGGCTTGGGCCTTCTTGGCGTGATGCTCGGCGTCGTCATGCTTACGTCTGTCGCAGCCAATGTGAAAGCCACCTTTGTCGCGAACGTGATCGCGGTCGGGCTCGTGGTTGCGAACAGTTCAGTTCGTATAAATCTCTTGAGGGAAATGATTATCGGTAGTGTGGTCGCGGTCATACTTGTGTTCTATGTTTCTCCGGCGATCCATATAACGAGAAATATGGCTGCTCAGCTTTCGGTCGTGGAACGGCTCGAAGCGGCTTATGACGTGATAGAGCGTGCGGGTTTCGATCCGATGCTGCTGGAGGAGCAGGCTCAGAGCGTCTTGGAAACGTTCGCGTCGATGCGCGATCCG
>JAEWBL010000520.1 GCA_023391175.1 Pseudomonadota bacterium | reverse complement strand
CCGGCTTCCTCGCCGTGATGCAGGCGGTGCGCGCGCCCCCGGCCGGCGTCAGGGTCGATGCCACGGGCGTGCGGCCGCCGTCCATCTCGCCCTATGTCTTCTCGGTGCGGCGGGAGGCGGGGGAACTCACGGTCTCCGGCTTCTACCCGGACGAGGCCGCGCATGGCGCGATCAAGGGGGCTCTGGAGCGCGACTTCCTGCGCGAAAAGGTCAACGACGTGTCGGCGGTCGGCGGCGGTGCGCCGTCCGGCTTCCGCGACGCGGTGCTTGCCGGGCTCGCGCAGCTGTCCCGGCTGTCGTCGGGCGAACTCAGCATCGCGGACGCGCAGATGCGCCTGTCCGGAACCGTGCTGGACGCGAGCGTGGCAGGGGAGGTGGAGGCGGCACTGAAGCGTGCGGTCCGCGCGCCGTTCTCGGTCGAGGCCGCGCTTCAGATCGCCCCGCCGGCGCCACCGGTCAACGTGGCCGAGTGCGGCCGGCAGATTGGCGACCTGCTCTCGCGCGGCACCGTCCGCTTCGTCGGAGCCACGGCCGAAATCGATCCCCTGAGCCGCGGGCTGGTGGACCGGATTGCCGCGGTGTTGAAGCAGTGCCCGGGCGGGCTTGTCCGGGTGTCCGGCCATACGGACGGTGTCGGCGACCCGGCGGCCAACCTGCGCCTTTCCGAGGCGCGGGCGAAGGCCGTGGCGGCGGCCCTGGTCACGGAGGGCATCGCCGCGGACCGGCTCGCTGCGGCCGGGCTCGGCTCCGGCCAGCCGGTTGCCCCGAACGACACCGAGGCGGGCAGGGCGCTCAACCGGCGCATCGAGATCGAGGTGAAGGAGCGCGCGCCATGATCTATCTCGCCATCGCTCTTTGGCCTTACGTCATCGGCGCGGCGGTGATCGGCCTCGCCACCGGCTATGCGCTCGGCCGGAACGGAGGGGGCCGGCCATGACTGCCTTTGCCGTCGAGGTGTCGCTGCTCCTGGCGATCGTCTTCGCGCTGGCGCTTGCGGTCGGCTACCGCATCGGACGCAATCGCCGTTTGCCCGAGCCGATCCAGGCCGAGGTTTTGCCGCCTCCGGCCGCGTTGGAACGGCAACCGGTCCCGGCGCCCCCGGTGCCGGAGCCGGAGCCGGAACCACCAATTCTGGTGGAGCCCGCGCCGACGCCTCAGCAGGACCTGTTCGCGCGGCTCGGCATCACCGACATGAATGCGGTCCCCCCTCTCGATGAAGAGGAGGAAGACGAGCCACCTCCGCGGGCGGTGCCGGCATCGACGCGCCCCGCCCCACGCGCCCGGCGTCGTCCGCCGGAGAGCCTGCCCGGCATGCGCCCGCCCGCCCTCGATGCGCCGGAGGGGGAAGGGGCGGACGATCTCAAGCAATTGAAAGGCATCGGGCCGCAGAACGAGCTGCGGCTCAACGAGATCGGCATCTTCCATCTTCGGCAGATCGCCGCATGGACGCCGGAAGAAGCCGCCTGGGTCGGCAGCTATCTTGCCTTCCCCGGCCGCATCGAGCGCGAGGACTGGATGGGCCAGGCGAAGGCCATCATCGAGGGCGGAGCACCGCCGCCGCGCCGGCGGCGGTGAGGCGGGTCAGCGTCCGCCGCGCAGGTCGGCTTCCATCTGCAGCTTGCTCGGGATGTTGAAGCGCACCTTGTAGACTTGGTAGTTCTCCATCACCCGCTGCACGTAGTTGCGTGTCTCGGAGAAGGGGATGCATTCCACCCAGTCCACCACATCCACGTCCGGGTCGCGGGGGTCGCCATAGCGGGCGATCCACTTGGCGACGCTGCCGCGGCCGGCATTGTAGGCGGCGAAGGCCAGCACGTAGTTGCCGCCATATTGCGCCACCAGCTCGCCCAACTCGGCAGCGCCGAACTGCACATTGTAGGACTGGTCGCTCATCAGCCGGCGCTCGTCATAGGCGACGCCGGTGATCTTGGCGACCTGCCGTCCGGCCTCGGGCGTCACCTGCATCAGGCCCATGGCCTTGGCGCTGGAGACGATCGCGGGGTTGAACTGGCTTTCCTGCCGGGCGATGGCATAGACCGCCGCCTTGTCCACGGGATCGCCGATGGGGCTGTAATTGGGCAGGCCGAAGGTCGGGAAGGCCTCGGCCTCCAGCGGGTGGCCCTCGGCCAGCCCCTCCTTGCCCACCACGAGCGCACCGCGCGGATCGTTGTTGGATTCGGCGAGGGTCGCGAGCATGGCGAGCTGGCTCGAATCCTCCATCCGCCAGGCGAGGTCGTAATAGATGGTCAGCGGGATGTCGCGGGCGCCCACGGCATAGAGCAACCGGATTGCCTTCACCGGCTCCAGGCGGGCGAAGGTGTCGCGCGCGCCGAAGGACGGGGAGGGCGTGCCGCGCAGGACGACGGGCGCCATCCCGAGCTTGGTGCGCGAGAGCTGGCCGTAATATGTCGCCGGGAATTTCGCCGCCGCCTGATAGGCGGCATTCGCCCGACCGCGGTCGCCCATGGCCTCGGCCGCGCGCCCCTGCCAGTAGTAGGCGCGCGACAGCGTGATGGGGTGCTTCTGGTCGTCATCGACCTTGGCGAAATGCTGGGCCGCCCGGCTCGGATCCTTCAGGAAGCGAAGGGCGATCCAGCCGGAGGTCCATTGCTGCTCCGCGCGGTAGTTATCGGCCTGCGGCGGCACGCCAGTGGCGGCGACCTTGTAGGCGGTCTGGAAATCGCCGGCGTCGAGCAACTCGCGCGCGACGAGGCGGCGCTCGATCCACCATTCGTCCGGGTCCGCCAGCACCTGATCGGAACTGGAACCGGCGAGCAGAGCCCGCGCCGCTTCCTGCGGCTTGTCGGCCCGGCGCAGCAGCTGCGACTTGGCGAAGAGGTAGGCGGGATCGCTGGACAGGGTGAAGGGCACGAGGCCCAGAAGCTTCTCGCCGTTCGCCTCCTTGCGTGCGATGGCCATGCGGGCCTTGGTGAGCGCGACGATATCACTGCCGGCGCGCGCGGCCGCCCGCAGGGCGCGGTCGGTGTCGGGCTTGTAGCTGAAGTGGTCGGCGCGCAGCTTGTGGTCGGCGCGGGTGAGGAAGCCTGAGAACTCGTCGATGATCTTGCTTTCGAAAAGCTCGTTCAGCTCATCGTTGCGCCAGGCATCGCGCACCCATTCGGCCGCGTCCTGCCGCTTGCCGATGGAGACGAGATAGCGAGCGAGCGCCACCTTGCCCTCGCCGGAGAGCGGCGGCTGCTCGGCGAAGAAGGCCTGCGCCTTGGCCGGGTCCTTGTTCTCCTGGAACAGCACACGCTCGGCGCGACGGCGCAGGGTGGACTGGGTCGGCCAGCCGGGCTTCTCCTGGATGAATTCGTTGATGGCGTTGAAGCCCAGATCGTTCGGCGCATGGCGAATGACGAGCCACGTCACCAGCGTGCGCGCCACCGGATCGTCAAGCTGCTGGGCCGCCCCCATGGCCTCGGCGGCGCGCCCGTTGCGTGCGGCATTCACCGCCACCTTCAGCGCGGCGAGATCCCCGCCGGCAATGCTGGACGAGGTACCAACGGTCGGCGCGGCCTGGTGGACGGTGGGTGCGACGCGTGCTGCAGCGGGCTTGCCGGCTGCCGGCTTGGTGGTCGCGCTCTTGCTCGCCGCGGGCTTTGCGGCAGCGGCGGGCTTCGCCGGCGTGGACGCCTTCGCATCCTTGGACTTCGTATCCTTGGCCTTCGTGTCCTTGGCCTTGGCGTCCTTCGACTTGGAATCGGCCGTCTTGCTGTCCTTGGATTTCGCATCCTTCGACTTGGCTTCGGTCGACTTCGAATCCTTGGAGGCGGACGCGGACGGCTTGGCCGGGGGTGTCGGCGCGGATTCCGCGACCGCCGGCATCGCCCCGCTCCAGGCGAGGGCGAGCGCAAGCGCGCTCACGGACATCAGGCTCGAGACAGACGACATGAAGCTTCCTCGCGGGCGCGGACAATTGCGGCGTGTTCCCCCACCCGCATGTTCGGCCACCGGCGTTGACGAAACCCTAACCTCAATGAAGTCCAAAAACCGGGCGAAACCGCGGCTTTCGGGATCGCGGTGGTTGTGCCGGGGCAAATCTGCCGCAGGCTACCCCCGTGCGGCAGTTCGCTACCATTCCCGAAGGGCATTTTGCCAAGACGGAAAGGGTCGTGCGGCGCATCCCCCTTTCCGGCCGGGCGGCAAAAGGATAAGGGTCAAGGTCCGCACCCGCCGCTCATCCGAGCCGGCGCGGCGCCGGGGCGTCGGCCGTCCGCGCGGACGCCGCCGGCCAATCGAACAGTCTCCAGGAACCCAAGGCGTTCGCCATGTCGCCCATCCCGTCTGCGTCCCGTTTCCGCGGCTCGTTCACCGCCCTCGTCACCCCGTTCCGCGACGGCGCGCTGGACGAGAAGGCGTTCCGTGCCTTCGTGGATTGGCAGATATCCGAGGGCACGCACGGCCTCGTCCCGGTCGGCACCACCGGCGAGAGCCCCACCGTCTCCCATGACGAGCACAACCGCGTGGTGGAATGGACCGTGGAGCAGGCTGCCGGCCGCGTTCCGGTCATGGCCGGCGCCGGCTCCAACAACACGGCGGAGGCAGTCGCGCTGGCCGAGCACGCCCAGAAGGTCGGCGCCGACGCGCTCCTCGTGGTGACGCCCTATTACAACAAG
>JAEWBL010000446.1 GCA_023391175.1 Pseudomonadota bacterium | reverse complement strand
GGGTGTAGGTCTCGTCCCCCGGCGTGGTATCCACGCGGTGGTGGATCCAGCCCCACCAGCCGGGCGGAATGGTCGAGGCTTCGGCGTAGCCGGGGTAGATGACCCAGCGGCGCTCGAAACCCAGTGTCGGGTCGACCGCGCCGCCCTTGGTGCGATAGTAGCGATTGCCGAACTCGTCCTCGCCCACAAGCTCACCGAACCGCTTCGTCCACCACATGGTGCCGACGGTCTGCTTGTTCCACCAGGTGAAGATGTAGAGCAGAAGGTTCTTCACGGCCCGCGCCTCGTTCAATTCGCGCGGAACATGCCATCCGCCCCGCCCGATGTCCACCGCCGGGCAGGGGCCGATCCGCGCTTTAGGGGGCAAACAGCAGCATCACATAGACGCAGAACACGATCAGGTGGACCACGCCATTGAGCGCATTGGTCTTTCCCGTGCCGAAGGACAGCACCGAGAGGACGAAGGTGAGCAAAAGCATGGTCCGGTCCTCGTTGTCGAGGCCGAGCACCATGGGCCGCCCGATCATGACGCTGATGAACGCCATGGCCGGGATGGTCAGCGACACCGTGGCGAGCGCCGAGCCGAGGGCGATGTTGAGAGAATGCTGCAGATGGTTGCGGGCGGCGGCGCGCACGGCCGAAAGGCCTTCCGGGAGAAGAATGAGCGTCGCCACGAGCGCGCCGGTCACGGCATCGGGATCGCGCAGGGCGAAATGGCCGAGGAAATCCTCGAACGAAATCGCCACCCAGCCGGAGAGCGCCACCACCGCCCCGAGGCTCCCCAGCAGCATGAAGACGGCACGCAGGAAAGCCGGCAATTCCGGGGGCGCTTCCGCGTGGCCCTCCGGCTGCGCATTGAAATGCTCGCGGTGGCGGACCGTCTGCATGTAGAGAAAGGCCGCGTAGAGCGCGAGCGCGATCGCCGACATGTAGATGAGCTGGAACGGCGAGAAGATGCCGGACGCCCCTGCCCGCGTCTCGCTGGGCAGGATCAGCAGCATCACCCCGAGGGCGATCGTCGCCGAGAGATAGCCCGAGACGCCCTGCTGCTGGATGGTCTGCTCACGGTGGCGAATGCTGCCCAGCAGGAGGCACAGGCCGACGATGCCGGCATTCACGATCATCAGCACGGAGAGCACCGATTCGCGGGCGAGCGTCGGGTTGTTCTCTCCGTTGAGCATCATGGAGGCCATCACCGAGACCTCGATGACGGTGACCGAGAGCGTGAGGACCAGGGTGCCCCAGGGCTGGCCGAGCCGGGCCTCCACCACATCCGCATGGCCGACGGCCGAGAAGGCCGAGCCGCACAGGAGCGCCACCGAGCCTACGGCAAGCAATCCCGGCAGGACGCCGGATGCGGCCGGCGAGAGGTCCGGCCACAGGAAGAACGTCAGCGCCAGCAGACCACCCAGGACCGGCAGGACATAGGCCGAGACGGCAGGCCCCTTCCCCATCTCTTCCCTCCCCGGCCGCGGCTGACGCTCAGTGAGGCCTTTCCTTATCCGGTTCGCACCGCAAAAGGTACTGCCATCCTGCCTGCGCCGTTCGCCTAGAGCGCCGGCGAGCGCCCCCCCTCCTTGCGTTCCGCCAGCAGGCACAGATAGAGCGAGGCGAGCGTCGCGCCGGCCAGCGCCGTGATCTCCGCATGGTCGTAGGGCGGGGACACCTCCACCACGTCGAACCCCTTGAGGTCGAGCGCACCGAGGCGCCTGAGGCAGGCGATGACCTCGCGGGTGGAGAGGCCGCCGCACACCGGCGTGCCGGTGCCGGGCGCAAAGGCGGGGTCGAGGGCGTCGATATCGAAGCTCAGATAGACCGGCGCATCCCCCACCCGCTCGCAGATGTGCCGCGCCAGCGCCGCGGGCCCCATCTCGCCCGCCACGTTGCCGTGGACGATCTCGATGCCGTAGCTGCGCGGCGCATGGGTCCGGATGCCCACCTGGATCGAACGGTCGACCCGGATGAGCCCGTCCTTCACCGCCCGGGTAATCATGGTGCCGTGGTCCACCCGGTCCCCAGCGTCGTCCCAGGTGTCCTGATGGGCGTCGAACTGCACCAGCGCCACCGGCTGGCCGAGGCGCGCCGTGAGCGCCCGCAGGATGGGGTAGGTGAGGAAATGGTCGCCGCCGAGGGTCACGAGGTGGCTGCCGCGGGCGTAATGGGCGGCCGCCTGCGCCGCGATGGCACCGGGGATGCCGGCCGGCAGGCCGTAGTCGAACACGCAATCCCCGCCATCGGCGACGTCGAGCTTCTCGAACGGATCGAAGCCGAACGGGTAGAAGGGATCGCCATCCAGGATGGAGGACGCGGCGCGGATCGCGCGCGGTCCGAACCGCGTGCCGGGCCGATTCGACACCGCCACATCGAGGGGTACCCCCCAGACGACCACTTCGGCTCCGCCCCCGTCGCGGGCATAGCGCCGGCGCAGGAAGGAGGCGACGCCCGAATAGTTCGGCTCGGTGGACTGGCCATGGCGGAAAGCCGGGTCCAGAGCCCGGTCGACGGGGCGGGGAAGGGTCGGATCGGCCATTTTGTCCTCGCAGGGATTTCTCGCGCGGCAGGGAGTTCACGAGGCGGTGGGACGTCACGGGCGGCAGGTCGTCTCCCCACGAACGAATCCAGCGCCGACGGCCCGTCCGCGCCGGCGCATCATAGCGAAGGCTGCGCCGCCCGAAAGCACCGGCCGGCCCAGTTTCCGCGCCCCGCCGGGCCGCCGGAGGATGGGAAAACGATGCGTACAATCGGAAACAAAATTACGCCGTACAATAGTAGGACGAACGACTTGTGCGCACGCGCACTACACGCTATTGGCGCATACAACCAGCTTTTCTCCTTTTGCGCGGACGAACGGTCCTGGAGCGGCCCGATACATGGATTTCCAGGTCCAGACTGTATTGTCGGTCTCGGCCGTTGTGGGCCTGCTTCTGGCTGCCCTGCAACTCCTGGCGGGATGGCGGTTGCGGCAGTCCTGCCTGTTGGTGTGGTCGCTCGCCAACCTGTTCCTCACCACCGGCTGCGTGTTCCTCGCCGCGCGCAGCAACATCGGTCTTCCGGTCAGCGCGCTGATCGGCAATGGCTGCATCCTCGTCGGCATGGGGCTCATCTACAGCGGCATCCGCGTCTTTGACGAACGGCCGCGGGGGCTGGCCGCCGTGGCGGCGGTCGCGCTGTTCGGCACAGGCCTCCTCGGCCTGTCGCTGTGGAGCGGAAACAACATGGCCGACCGGGTCACCATCACCTCCATTCTGGTCGGGTGCTGGAGTGCGACAGCGGGACGCGCCCTGATGCAGACGCCCGGCGGCGGACCGATCATCTCGCGTGTCGCTTCGGCCATCGTCCTGATCGCGGTGGCCGGCGGCTACACGGCCCGGGGCGTCGGCGTGCAGTTCGGGCTGCTACCGTTGCCGGGCAATGGCGGCCCGGCGGAGGTGCTGGTGGTCATTCTCGGCCTCGGCCTCGCCATCTGCTGGACCTTCGGCAGCCTGTACATGGTGCTGGAGAAGGTCGCTTCCCGCGACGACCTCACCGGCCTGCTCAATCGCCGCGCCGCCCTGCAGCGGGGCGAGGAAATGCTGCGCATCGCCCGCGCCCGGCGCCAGCCGTTCTCGCTGCTTCTGGCAGACCTCGACCACTTCAAGTCGGTCAACGACCGCTTCGGCCACGACGTGGGCGACCTGGCGCTGCAGCGCTTCGCCGCTCTGGTGCCGCAAAGCATCCGGCCCAATGATGTCGCCGGACGCTATGGCGGAGAGGAGTTCTGCATCCTGCTGCCGGGGGCCGGCGCGGAAGGTGCGCGTGCCACCTCCGAGCGGCTGCGCCTGCTGGTGGAAGAGCAGCTTCGCGAAGTGGCCGGCTACAACATCGGTGTCACGCTCACCGTCGGAGCGGCCACCTTCGTACCGAGAAGCGGCGGGCCGGACACAATCGCCGACCTCATCGTCGCGGCCGACGGTGCGCTCTATTCCGGCAAGGCACTGGGCCGAAACCGCACGGCCATGGCTCCCCTACCGGTCGGGGGGGCACCCAGCATCCCCCAGGAGGCTCCCGGCCACGGGGCAGCGGCCGCCGATCTCTCCCGTTAGTGAAGGCTCAATGCGGCTCGCCAGCCAGCACGCGGCGCGGACGGTTCATTCCGGCACCAGCCGCCCGCGGTAGACCACGGCCGTGCCGGGCCCGGCCGAGGTGTCCGCCCGCTCCACCGGCTCGCGGGTGACTACCAGTTCGGTTCCGGCGAGGCCCTTGCGTCCGAGACGCGCGAGGTCGGGCAGACGCTCCGACAGGCCGGCTGAGAAGGCGCCGATGAAGCGTGCGCCCGAGGCCGGAGAAACCAGCCACAGGCGATAGA
Organism: Pseudomonadota bacterium; assembly: GCA_023391175.1. Taxonomy (GTDB): domain Bacteria; phylum Pseudomonadota; class Alphaproteobacteria; order Rhizobiales; family Xanthobacteraceae; genus Xanthobacter. Next base: position 1,692 of record JAEWBL010000446.1, on the reverse strand, counting down.
TCTCGCCGTCCGGCGGCGCCGGGGCGAAGGACCGCAGGTGCAGGGCACCGCTGTCCGGATCGATCCGGACCGAGACGGCCGGCAGCGGCTCCGCCTGCATCACCGCGACCCAATAGCCCTCACCCGGCCAGACCCACTCGCGATAGGCCGCCACTCCGCCCAGCCCCAGGCAGAGCAGCGCGAGGAGAAGCGAAATCCCGCGCCAGGGGCCGTGCCGCACGACGATGCGCGTGGGCGGATTCGGCTCGTCAGGCAGCGCGGACACCTCACCGGAAGCGACTTCAGCCGCCCATCCGGGCAGCGGCGCCTCCTCGGCCTTCTCGCCGGCGGCCGGATCGGCGGACGGGGGCTCACTCACCGGCGCTTCCTGAGGCACAGCTTCAGGCGAGGACGCCTCGGCGGCATCTGCGGGCACGGCAGCCGGAGCGACCGCCTCTGCCCCCTCTTCCGGCTTCTGCTCCGGGGCCTCGATCACATCCGGCACGCTGGGCGCTGGGGCTGGTTCAGGCACAGCTTCGGCCACGGGCGACGGAGCAGACTCCAGCGCGGCCTGCTCCGTTTCAACCGGCGGCGGCGGGGAAACGGGAGCGACCGGCGCTGCCTCAGCCGTATCCGGCACATCACCCGACACCACCAGGGCCGTCGGCTCTGGCACCAAAGGCGGCTCCGGAACGGTTGCGGCCGGTCCCTCCGGCGGCGCTGCTTCAGACGGCTCAGCCGCGGGTGTGGGCGGCGGAAGGCTCTCCGCGACCGACGCCCTTGCGACAGGCGCGCCATCCCCGGCCGGGGCAGGCGCCTCGGCGACGGGCTCCGGCTCCGGCGGTGGATCGGGCTCCAGGAACATGAAGGCCGGTGGAGGCGTGAGCGGCTCGGGCGCCGGACGGGAGCGTGGCGGAGGCGGCACCAGTTGCAGCGGCGCTGCCTGTTCCGGCAACCGTGAGGCAATGGGCGTGCTCTCCGGCCGAGGCAAGGCCGGATGCGCCACCTCGGACGGCACCGGCGACAGCGGTCCCATCAACAGCGCGTCCCGGATCGTCCCGACCGGCGCGCGGCCCGGGTCCATCGATTGGGACGTGCCCATCGGGCCGGCCTCGAGCGGCGGGAAGGACCGGCGGCGGGAGGGCCGTTCCGCGCCGCGCGCAGGCTCGGAGCGACCCGGCTCGGCGTTGCGGCCGAGGCCGAACAGCCGCCGCACCCGAGAAACGGCGCCCACCCCCACCCCCTCTCCTGACCCCGACCGCAGCGGCCGGCCTTCCGGCAGAGCTGGACGGCGCGGCGGATCGGGCGATGGCGCCATGCCCCGCGGCAGGGAGGCCCCGCGGAGAGCGGGCGGGGCGCTCCTCAGATCCGAGGCGATGGCCCGCCAGATGTCCGGCGAGGGGATCACCGGCACCGCCAGCTCATGCAGCGGAGCAAGCCGACGCTCCCACAGGCGGACGAGGGCGGCGAACTGCGGCTCGGCCGCGCAACGGGCGCGCACGCGGCGGCGGTCGTCATTGTCGAGGGTGCCGAGCACGTATTCTGCGGCGAGAATGCGGTCCGCATCGGGTGGGGCCACGCGCTCGGGCAGGCGATCGGGCGAGGCGGGGCTCATGGGATGGCCCTCATGACCGCCGCCCCAGGAACTCGCCCAACTGGTGGATGCTGCGGGCCATCCAGGCGCGGATGGCAGGCGCGGGCGCGTCGAAATAG
>JAEWBL010000329.1 GCA_023391175.1 Pseudomonadota bacterium | reverse complement strand
ACCTGCTCGGCCGCGGCCTTGAGCTTGCCGTAGTTCTCGCGGTAGGCGGCGAGGCCCTTTTCGGCGATCTCACGCACCGCCGGCGGCACTTCGACGCCGGGCACGGAATGGGTCGAGAACGCCTTTTTCGCCGCCTCGATCTGGTCCTGATAAGCCTTGATGAAGGTGTCGTTCATGTCATCCTCGGAAACGGGGCATGGCGATCCGTGCCGAGGTGCATTGCTGCAGTGCCACCTTTGACGAGACGCAAGGCGCAGCGCCGTGCAACGACTTGCGTTTAGGACGTTCAAAGATGAGCTGTGTTAACCCCGACGCTAGGGTTATACAGCAGTAAACGTGCAGCGCAAAATGAAATTCCGCGCTGCACAAGTCAAGCTTCCGTGCGTACAGCGGTACGGCCCGGACTGGTAGAGTAATCCCGTCAGCCCTGCTGGTTGGGATCCGTGGCCTTGGCCGCGGCGGCCTGGGCCTCGCGCACCGCGGTCTCGCCCACCGTCTTGAGATCCTGCGCCACGGCCTGCGCGCTCTGGGCGGCGGAGGCGGCGAGGGTCTTGAGCCGCTCGGCAAGGGTGCGGGCGTGCTCATCCATGGTGCGCACGGCGTTCTCGCCCAGCGCCTTGGCGTCGTCGCCGAAGGCCTTCGCCTGTTCGGAGACATTCTTGAGCTGATTGGTGAGGAACTCGGCCTGCAGGCCCATCATTTCCTGCGGGCTCTTGGCCGCGACCAGCTTGTGCAGGAAATCGAAGCTCGCCTCGACATTGGCTTCCATCAGGCCGATGGCCTTCTGGCGGAAGTCCTTGATATTGGAGCGGACTTCCTCGATATGACCTTCGCTCTCGCCGACCGTTTCCCGCGCGTTCTGAAACAGGGTTTCGAACGCCTGCCGGGCCTGCGCCACGTTCTTCTCGGCAATGGCCCGCATTTCGGGGGGCAGTTCCAGCTCCGGACCGAACTTTGTCGTCATGACCGTCTCTCCTCCGGTGTCGGGCGGCGCAAGCCACCGCGAAGCGACCGATCTTAGTCTACGGTACTGCCGCTTCGCCAATATGAATGGCGGCCAACGCTGCGAAGTTGCACTGACGTTAATCAATAGGGACGAGAATATGAGCCGGCGGGATTGAGCCTGCCTCCGTTCACTCCTCCGCCGCAAGGTGCGATCCTGCAGAATATGACGCAGCACAACGGCAGCCCGGACGACCCGCCTCCCGCCTCGGAGAAAGGCGTGTACGCCATCACGTCCACGCTGCCCGGCGCCGAAGCGGTGCTGGCGCCCCTGGCGCGGCAGGACTTCGTCTCCTTCCTCCTCGACACCGGCTCCGGCCGCGTCCTGGCCGCAACGTCCGCCGCCGCGCGGATCGCCATCGAGCCGGGCAAACCCGCACCCGAGCCCGTGATGGCGGCGGCCCCTCGCCTGGCGCGACGCACTGCCGCCGGTTTCGGAATCGCCCGCCTGCGCCTGCCCGGCGATCTTTCGCCCCGCACCCTGCGCTTCGCGGCGCTCGCTTTGCCCTCCGGTCCGGCGCTCCTGTTCGCGGACCCGGCCGCGTTCGCCCCTTCTCTTGCCGCGTCCCCCGCCGGCCGCCCAGACACGGCGCCGGCCGTGCCGGCGGCGCTGCGCCCCCTGCTCGCCCAGCCCCTGCGGGTGACGTGGGAAAGCGATGCCGACGGCAGGCTGCGCGCCCTCTCTCCCCTGTTCGCGGCGGCACTTGGCGGCCGCGCTGCCACCTTCCTCGGCGCCAGCTTCGCGGAGCTGGAGCGCGCCGGCGACCTCGCCGACGCCGACGCCCTGGTTGAGGCCATGGCCACCGGCGAAAGCTTCACCGAGCGCACGGCGACGGTTCCGGCGATGGGCGTCGAATCCCCGCTTGATATCAGCCTCGGCGGTGCCCCGCTGTTCGATGCGGAGCGTCGGTTCAAGGGCGTGCGCGGCTTCGGCATCGTCACGGCGGCAGAGGCGCCACTTCCGCTGTCCGCGCACGCACCCCATCCTGTCCCCCGCGCGCCTGAACCCGCGGTCTCCTTCGGCCGGAACGTGGTCCCGCTCAGACAGGGCAGCCTGTCGCCGCAGGAAAGCTCCGCCTTCCGCGAGATCGCCCGCACCCTTGCCGCCGCCATCGAAGACTGGCCGAGGATTCCGCCGGACACCGAACCATCCGCCGATCTCGATGCGGCGCAGGCTGAGCCGCAGCCGCAGTCCGCCTCCGGCGACGAGGCGGAGTTGCTGGACAAGCTTCCGGTGAGCCTTCTGGTGCAGCAGGAGGGCGCGCTGGTCCATGCCAACCGCGCCTTTCTCGCGCTGACCGGCTGGACCGGGCTCGACGCCCTCACGGAGGCCGGCGGACTGGAGCGGATCCTCACCCGGGAATCCGGTGCCCTTCATGTGCTGACGCCCGAAGGCACCCGCCTGCCGATCGAGGTTCGCCTTGTCGCCGCGCCGTTCATCGGCCGTCCGGCGCTGATCCATGTCATCCGCCCGCTCGACAAGGCCGGCGACGACCGCGAGGCCCGGGCGAGTGCCCGTCGTGCGGCGCTCGATATGGTGCCCTGGCCCGTCTTCCTTCTGGAGATGGACGGCACCATCCGCCTCGCCAACCTGGCGGCAGCGCAGCGGCTGGGCTTCCCTGCCCATGACCTCGCCGGCGAGCCCTTCACCACCGCCATCGCCCCGACCGATCGTGCGGAGGCCGTCGCAACCCTGGACCGCGTGCGGGACGAGGGCGCCTCCGCGCAGGTGGTGCTGGCGCTGCGCAACCGCGAGGGCGAGGTGCTGCCGGGGCTCGCGGCCGTGACCCGCGCCGGCGCCGAGGACCAGCTTCTGTGCGTCGTCATCGGACCGGCCCCGGTGCCGTCCCGCTCCGAGCCGCCGCCCGAAGCCGTTCCCGATGTGAACCTCCTGCCACGGCTCGCCGGCCGCCTGCGCGCGGGCATCGAAGGCCCCATGGCGATCCTGCGGGATGCGCCGGCCGAGGGCCTGAGCGATCCTTTGCGGGAGGCCCTCAAGTCCCTGAGTGCCACCCTCGACGACCTCACCGCGCTGTCCGAGCCATCGACGGCGGAAGCGGTTACCTGCGACGTGTCGGCGGCGGTGCGCGCCGCGGTGGCCACGCTCGTTCCGACCGCCCGGCGGCGACGGCTTGCGCTGCGCCTCGACGATGCTGGAGGCGTCACGGCCAAAGCCACCGAAAAATCGCTTACCGAACTCTTGGCGATGCTGGTGGAAGAGGCCGTGGCGGCCACGCCGGCGGGCGGGGCGGTGGCGGTCTCGGTCTTCGCCGTGGACGATGGGGACATGGGACCGCGGGCCGTCGTGCAGTTGAGCGACGCCGGCGCGGGGCTCGACGCTGCGGCAGCAGCGGCGGCACTCGATCCGCTATCGGGGCTTTCGGCCGACGACCGTTTCGCCGCCGAGGGACGTCCCCTGCGTCTTGCCCGCATGGCGGAGGCCGCGCGCAGCCTCGGAGGCGCGCTGGAGATCGACCCGGTCGGGATGAATCAGGCCGGCGAAGACCTTGGCCGGCGCCGGGGAATGATCGCCCGGCTCACATTACCCGCCTGAACCCACCCCATTGAAGGTGCCGGGCCACCAATTGGGTGGTATCGGCACAATGGAACAACTCCATTGTGCAGGCAAAAGCCTGTCCAGGCGGCGTGCGACGCACCATGTCGCATATGTACGTAGTTGACGAAACCGGCGGGCTTCTGCGAAAAACGTAATAGAAACAAGTTTTTAGAAGCCTTCCAAGTTAGCTTCGAGCCGCGCCATGATCGTTTGTTCATGCAACGTCTTTTCAGACCGCCAGGTGCTTGATGCGCTTGCCGGCACGCCTTTGCGCTCCCCCAGCGAAGTTTATCGCTGCCTCGGCTGTTCGCCCCAGTGCGGACGCTGCGCCCGGACCATCCGCACCCTGATGGATCAGGTTCAGGCTCACGACTGCGGCGCCTGCGCCGACGAGTGTCCCGTCGCGGGATTTACCGGAATGGTCGCGGCCGAATAAGCTTCCTAAAAGCACGGCCAATCGCCCGGTGACCCGCCGGGCGTTGCTGCTGGGTACCTTGCCACCACATTAGAATTAGTCTAACGCTTAATCCAAACTAACTGTCCTTACGGCACCAGGAGCTGATAATGAAGGGCGATCCGAAGGTTATTGAATACCTCAATCGGGGCCTGCGCTCGGAGCTGACCGCCATCAATCAGTACTGGCTGCACTACCGGATGCTCGACAATTGGGGCTACAAGGCGCTGGCCAAGAAGTGGCGCGCCGAGTCCATCGAGGAGATGGTGCACGCCGACAAGTTCACCGACCGCATCCTGTTCCTCGACGGCTTTCCGAACATGCAGGTGCTCGACCCCCTGCGAATCGGCCAGGACGTGAAGGAAATCCTCGACTGCGATCTTGCCGCCGAGCTGGACGCCCGCGCCCTCTATCAGGAAGCGGCCACCTACTGCCACTCGGTGAAGGACTATCCGAGCCGCGACCTCTTCGAGGAGCTGATGGCGGACGAGGAAGGCCACATCGACTTCCTCGAGACCCAGCTGGACCTCGTGTCCAAGCTCGGCCTGCAGCTCTACGCCCAGCATCACATCGGCGAGCTGGACGAGGACTGATCCCTCGTCCGCCTGCCCGATACGGACACGAAGCCCGGCCCTTGTGCCGGGCTTTTTGTTTCGATCTCCAACTAGATTGGAGAAAGTATAAACTGGATGATCGAGCCCCAAAGCATTTCGGAATTAGATAATTTCCAATGTTCCCGGCCTCACACCCTTCTTCATTGACCCTTCGTAACGCCTCGGGCTAGCCAATTCTCCGCAGTCTTGTCGTGCTCGTTCCGAGCCCGCGTGTGGGGATTTCAATGGGTCGCCTTCATCTCTTGCGCAGCCTTCTCGCCGGTGGCGCACTGCTTGTCGCGGCGCAGGCCGCCAGCGCGCAGCAGGTCGTCAACGTCTACACCACCCGCGAGCCCGGCCTTGCCGCCCCCCTGTTCGAGGCCTTCACCTA
>JAEWBL010000317.1 GCA_023391175.1 Pseudomonadota bacterium | reverse complement strand
ATCTCGCGGCCCGCCCGCACGAAGCCCTTGCGCCAGTCGATCAGGTGCCGGCGCATCCAGGTGCGGGAGAGATCGAGATCGCGCGCCTTGACGGCGTCGATGATGAAGCGGTGCGCCTGCGCCATGCGCGCGGCGCCCTCCGGCACCCGACGGCAGATCATTTCCGTCGAGGGAAAGAACAGCAAGGCGGCGGGCTCGCGCGCCATCTCCAGCACACGGTTGCCGCAGGCGCGGGCGAGCAGGGCGTGAAACTCGGAATCCAGTTCCGCCACCACGACCGGATTGTTCACCGCCGCTTCCAGGCGCTCCTGATTTTCCTCCAGCGCGGCCAGCATGTCCGCGTCCGCATGGACCACCGCGCCTTCGACGACCCCCACCTCCAGCACCATGGCGGTGTCGAACAGCTCGCGGAACGTCACGTCCTGCAGCACCAGCGCGCGGCTGATGCGGGTGGAAAGCGCCGCCGGCCGGGGCTCGCAGACGAACAGCTTGCGGCTCGCCTCCCGCCGAACGAGGCCGCCCTGCTCCAGCACGCGGATGCCCTCGCGCACCGTGGAGCGGTTCACCCCGAACTGCCGCACCAGCGCCGCCTCGGTGCCGATCTCATCCCCCGGCCGAAGCCGGCCGGACACGATCTCGGCCTCGATGGCCTCGGCGACCATCTCGTAGGCGGAAGGGACCTTGATGCGGTCGAACCGTTCCATGAGCACCGGGAAATCCGCGAAAGGACACTTTGTCGGACAAAAGGCTATTTATGGGTCAAAGGGTTGTCAACGGGCATTTCGCGGAGTCCATTCTGAATTTAAGTAGTTGAAATTACTGTATTTCCATCGCAAAGCGTCGACAGCCCGACATATTGTGCATTGCGACATCGCAGGCGCACCAAGCTGCCGCCGGAGGCTGAAGCTCGCCCGGCCCTGTTCTTGCGTGGGCTGGGGCTACGTGGCCGGGATCGCCCGGCGTGTGTCGGCGGCGGGTGAACATGTCCTTGGTTTTCCGTGATGAACGCGAACCGGCCGGAGGCCTTGGCACCACGTCGCAAACCCGACAGAGCGTCCCCTGCGACGGTTTCCGGGCAACGGCAGGATGACGGCCGCCGTCACCGCCGGGCCGAAGATCGCCGCGCTGTCCTGCGGCAAGCCGGTCTACCTCGTCGTGCTGCTCCATGCCGAAGGCAGTTCCGGACAGGAGGTGATCGACCTCGCGCTGAATTTCGCACCCGAACTGCCCAAGGCGGATTTCCTCGCCGCCGAGGCCCCCTTCCCGGCCGCAACGAGCCGCCGCTGGTTTCCCGGCGAGGACTTTTCCACCGAGGCCATCGTCGCCGGCCTCGCGACCAGCGCCCCGCTGCTCGACGCCTTTCTCGACGAGATGCTGGCGGCGCGGCGTCTGCCGGGCGACCATCTCGCCCTCGTGGGCTTCTCGCAGGGGGCCATGCTGGCCCTCGAGGTGGGCCTGCGCCGCGCCGTGCCGCCCGCCGTCATCATCGCCTTCGGGGGTGCCCTGCCCGAGGCGCGCGATATCGGTCCGCCGCGGGCGAAGCCGCCGGTGGTGTTCATCCATGGCGAGGACGATGCCGTGGTGCCGCTCGCCGACATGATCGCCACCCGCGACCGCCTGAAGGCCCTCGGCCTGCCGGTGAAGAGCCTGCGCCGGCCCGGCCTCGGCCATGGGGTGGATGACGACGGCATCATCGCCGCCGGCAGCGTGCTGGCCGCGACCCTCGTGAAGCCGAAGAAGGCGAGCGATGACCATGACCACGACGAACACGACCATGACCACGATCATGACCACTGAGACCGGAGCCGCCCCTGTGCCGGACGTCATCGCCCCCCCGCCCGAGCCGCTGCGCCGCTTCTCGTGGGACATCCAGTCCATGGTCGAGCTGGCGGACGATCCCCGCGAAATCCTGATGATCGGCCGCGACCTGATGGGTCGGCTGGTGGCGCAGGACGACTGGCTACCGGAGGTGTTCGCCCGGCTCGATGGCGCGCCGTTCCGCCAGTACCAGCTCTATGCGGACCAGATGACGCGCTTCACCGTCGTCGCCACCGTGCTCGCCCCCGGCGCCGCGCTGCCCCTGTGCGAGCAGACGGTGTGGGAGCTGGCCGGCGTGCTGCGCGGCGAGGTGGTGCGCCAGCTCCGTGCGCTGCCCGAAGGCGCATCGCCGGTCGTGCGGGCGCCGGAGAAGCGCCTTGGCGCGGGCGCGGTGGATGCATTCTCACCGAAGGACGGGGACGGGCTCGCCATCGCCAACGGCTCGGCCACCGCACCGGCGATCCTGATCGCGGTGCATGGCGCCGAGATCGACGGTGCGGCGCGCCGCACCGTCGCGCCGGATGGCAGCGTGGGCAGCTTCACCACCGTCTACGCCAACCCGCCCGAGGCGCCGGCGTGGAACATCCTGACCATTCAGGCGCGCATCACGGACTGACTGTTGCCGGGCGACATGCGCCGGTGGTCTAGTCGCCCTGCGCCCGCCGGCGCGGAGACCTGCAAAATGCTGCGCCGCGCCGTCCTGATCCTCGCCCTTCTGCTCGCACCGGCCATCGCACGCGCCGGCGACGGCGCCTCACCGGATCGCGCAGCAGAGGCCGCCATCCGCGCCCGGCTCGCCGCCTGGGCCGAGGCGTTCAACCGCGGCGACGCCGCCGCCACCTGCGAACTTTTTTCCGATGATCTGCGGGCCGACGTGCAAGGCGCCCCGGCGGGCGACAAGGCAGCCGTCTGCGCGCGCATCGCCAAGGTGCTGGCGAAGTCGGCCGGCAAGCTCGCCTATACGTGTGTGGTTCACGAAATCCTGGTGTCCGGCGGCCTCGCCATGGTCCGCCTCACCTGGGTGCTCACCGCGCGGCCGGACGGCAAGGAGATTTCGCGCGACGAGGGCATGGACATCTTCCGCCGCGACGCCGACGGCGTCTGGCGCATCGCGCGCTATATGGCGTTCACGGTGGATCAGACAGAGCGCGCGGCTCCGGGGAAATGACAGGGCGCGCTGACGGGTCGTTATTCCGCAGCTTCCTTGGGCGGCTTGCGGCGGCTCTTCGCCGGAATGACGAGATCGAACTCGGCAAGTTCCTCGTCGGTGGGCCAGGTCATGTCCTTATCCCACGCCCAGTGCGCGCGGATGTCTTCGTCGCTCATGGCGCGCAGCTTCTCCCAGTCGACCTCCTTGATCGCCCGGTCAGCTTCCTCCAATTGCTTCTTGGTAGGCACGCCGCTCGCTCCGCTTCGCCATTCTGAGGGATATGGCCCGCCGCCTCCGGCCTCGCCACGTCCACACACACAATAGCACATCTTCGCCGATGGCAGCCACGGACTCGAAACGCAGCTCGGTCTGGGGCGGCTTGAGGGAACGGCGGTCGAGGCGCGGTCGCCCGTCGAACAGACGACCGGAAATGGACAGCGGCAAACCATGCTTGGCACGGTTCGCCGCATCCTTGTCGTCATCCCATTCGAGGTCGTCTGTCTCGCCCATCGCGGCCCCCGTCGCCTTTAGATTCTGACATATCCTGGCTTCGCGGCCTAGACTTCGCTCCGGTGACAGTGTCACCGGCCCCGCCAAAAAAAAGCCCCGGAGCAGCGCGGGCTGCTCCGGGGCCTGCCTCAACGAAAGAGGATCAGTTCTTCGACTTGTCCACCAGCGCCTTGGCCTTGATCCAGGGCATCATGGCGCGCAGCTTCTCGCCGACTTCCTCGATGGGGTGGGCGTTGGCGCGGGCGCGGGTGGCCTTGAAGGAGGCCTGGTTGACCTTGTTCTCCAGCATCCAGTCGCGGGTGAACTTGCCGGTCTGGATGTCGCTGAGCACGCGCTTCATCTCGGCCTTGGTCTCGGCGGTGATGATGCGCGGACCGGTGACGTACTCGCCGTATTCCGCGGTGTTGGAAATCGAGTAGTTCATGTTGGCGATGCCGCCTTCATAGATCAGGTCAACGATCAGCTTCACTTCGTGCAGGCACTCGAAATAGGCCATTTCCGGCGCGTAACCGGCTTCGACCAGCGTCTCGTAGCCCGCCTTGATCAGTTCGACCAGACCGCCGCACAGCACCAC
>JAEWBL010000285.1 GCA_023391175.1 Pseudomonadota bacterium | reverse complement strand
GCGTGACATCAACATGGATGGTCTCCAGTCTCGAAGGGCAGTCAGGGTCAAGCGGATGGGCCGCCACGGCGCCACAGGCGGCCGATGCGGTCGGAAATGAGGGAGATGAGCAGCTTCAGCGGATCGAGGCCGCGCGCCTCGGCGGGTGGGGTCTCGCTCCCGGAAAGGCGCGCTTCGAGGTTCGCCGCGAACTCGGCGATGAGGCGGCCCGCCACCTCGCGCACGAGGCCGGGGCGGCCGAACTGGGCGAGCGGCCCCTTCAGCGTGTAGCCCACATCCAGCGCGACGCGGGCGGAGCCGGGCGCCGCTCCGTCCGTCACGCGATAGCGGATGAGGCCTTCCGTGCGCGAGCGGCCGTCGGCGCCCGCGCCATGGATGGTGCCGCTCCGGGCCGCCTCGTCGCGGCCGATGCGGGCGCTGCCGCGGAAGGTGGTGGCGATGGGGCCGAGCTTGACCCGCATGCCGCCCTGCACGTTGTCCGGCGAAGGCATGGCATCGACGACCGCGCCGGGCAGGCACGCGGCAACCTCCTCGATGCGGCTGAAGAAGGCGAACACCTCGGTCGGCGGGAAGGGTACCTCGAAGCTCTGCTCGAAGCTGTGGGCGGGGGTGAAATCCTCGGCGAGAGAGGTAGTGACGGAGGGAACCGCAGAGGCGGTGACGGCGGCTGGCAGCGCAGCGGAAACAACTCCCCCCGTCCGCGCGCCCACCGGGCCGAGGCGGCGCTCGGCGGTCATTGGGCCGATGCCCTGTGCGCGGCGCGCGGCGATGACGGAAGCGACCGCCCTCACGATGCCCGCATAGCCGGTGCAGCGGCAGAGGTTTCCGGCGAGGCCGAGGCGGATGCGCGTCTCGTCCGCTTCCGGCAGGCGCAGCACGAGGTCACGGGCCGACACCAGCATGCCGGGCGTGCAGAAGCCGCACTGGAGCGCGTGCTCGCGATTGAAGGCGGCGCGCAGCTCGGCGGTGACGGCATCGTCGTCCAGCCCCTCGATGGTGACGACATCCGCGCCCTGGCAGGCGCCGGCAAAGGAGAGGCAGGCGCGCGCCGGCTCGCCATCCACGAGAATGGTGCAGGCGCCGCAGACACCGTGTTCGCAGCCGATATGGGTCCCGGTGAGGTCCAGCGTGTCGCGGACGAAATCGGCGAGGTTGGTCCGCCCCTCCGCCTCGGCCGTCACGGGACGGCCGTTGAGGGTCAGCGAAATCATGCGGGACGCGCCCATGGCGGTGGTCTCGGGCCTTGGCGAAGCGGTCATGCGGCGCTCCGCGTGTCGGTGAACAGGCCGGAGGCCTGCGCGGCGGCGCGGCGCAGCACTTCCACATGGACGTGGCGATCCACCACGTCCGTCAGGCCGGCGGCGGCGAGGGCCGCGTCGGCGGCGGGAGCGTCGAAGCGGGCGGCAAAACCGGCATCGATGCGGCCGCCGAACAGTGGCGCAGCATCGGCGAAGACGAGGGGCGGCGCGTCGATGGCGCCCATCAGCGCACGGCCCGTGCCGGCGGCGGGATCGATGAGCACGGCGCCGATGGCATGGGCGAATTCGCCCACCTTGCGGCAGTGCTTCACATATCCAAAGCGGGCGGTGGCGGGCACCTTCGGCACGCGCACGCCGACGAGGATTTCGCCCGGCTCCAGCGCCGTCGCCAGAGCCCCGGCGAGGAAAACCGACATGGGCAGGCGGCGGGTGCCAGATGGCCCCGCGATCTCCACCTCGGCACCGAGCACAGACAGGGCGTTCACCCAGTCGGCGGCCGGGTCGGCATGGGCGAGGCTGCCGCCCATGGTGCCGCGGTTGCGCACGGCGCGATAGGCGATGCCGCCGGCCACGCGGCGCAGGATGTTCGTTCCCACGTCCGGGGCGCGACCGTCCTCCACGTCGGCGTGGGTGACGAGGGCTCCGTAGACCATGTGCCCGGCCTCTTCGCGCACGGTGCGAAGTTCGTCGATGCCGGACAGATCAACGATGAGATCGGGCGTCGCGAGCCGCAAATTGAGCATGGGGCCGAGGGACTGGCCGCCGGCTATCACCTTGGCGCCGTCCCCGCTGGAGGCGAGCAACGCGACGGCGTCGGCGATGGTGCGCGGGCGCTCGATGCGGAAGGGAGCAGGCTTCATGCCGCGCTCCTTTCGCTGGCGCGCACCGCCAGCACCTGCTCCACGATGCGCCGGGGCGTCACCGGGGAGCGCAGCATCTCCGCGCCCAGCGGGCGCAGCGCGTCGTTGATGGCGTTGGCGATGGCGGCGGGTGGCGCGATGGCCCCGCCCTCGCCGATGCCCTTCACGCCGAACTTGGTGTAGGGCGAGGGCGTTTCCATGTGGCCGATGAAGGGCATGGGCACTTCCGGCGCGCCGGGCAGCAGATAGTCCGCCAGCGTCGAGGCCAGCGGCTGGCCGGAGGCGTCGAACGCCATCTCCTCATAGAGCGCGGTGCCGATGCCCTGGGCGAGGCCGCCGATGATCTGGCCGTCCACCACCATGGGGTTCACCAGCGTGCCGCCGTCTTCAACGATGGCGTAGTCGAGGATTTCCACCTCGCCGAGGTCCGGGTCCACTGCGACGACCACCGCATGGGCGGCGTAGCTGAAGGTGCCGCTGTCGCGAACCGGCTTGTAGCCGGCGGTGACTTCGAGGCCATGCGGGTCCACGTCCGCCGGCAGGTCCTGCGGGCGGCGATACCAGGTGTGGGCCACCTGCTGGATGGTCACGTCGCCTGAAGGCCCGATGACGCGCCCGGCTTCGAGCCGCACGTCCTCCGGCCGCGCCTGCAGCATGTGCGCACCGATGCGGCGGATGCGGTCAGAAAGCTCGGTGCAGGCGGTCGCCACGGCGCCGCCGGCCATCACCATCACGCGCGAGCCCCAGCTGCCGGTGGAATAGGGCGTCATGGCCGTGTCGCCATGCACGAGGCGGGTGCGGGCGACGGGCATGCCGAGGATTTCGTGCGCCACCTGCGCCAGCGTCGTCTCCAGCCCCTGGCCGTGGGAATGGGCGCCGATGCGCAGTTCCAACCCGCCATCTGGCGTCAGGCGCGCGCCGGCCTGCTCGTGGCCGGGCACCATGGGAATGCCCCAGCCGGAATAGACCGAGGTGCCGTGCGCCGCCTGCTCGCAATAGATGGAGAGGCCAAGGCCGATGCGGCGGCCGTCCGGCTCCCCCGCAAGCTGGCGCGTGCGCACCGCATCGACCTTGATCGCGTCGAGCGCCTGCCGCAGCGCTTCCGGATAATTGCCGCTGTCGAAATGCTTGTTGGTGATGTTGTCGAACGGCATCTGTTCCGGCCGCACGAGGTTCTTCAGCCGCACCACTTCGGGGGCGAGGCCGAGTTCCGCGGCGAGCGCGTCCAGCGCCACTTCCAGCGCGAAGCACACGCCGGTGCGGGCCACGCCGCGATAGGGCAGGATCGGGCACTTGTTGGTGGCGACCGACCAGGTGCGGCAGCGATAGGCGGGGAAGTCGTAGGGGCCGGGCAGGATGCTCGCCACCTGCGCGGCCTCGAGGCACGCGGAGAAGGGATAGGCGGAATAGGCGCCGCTATCCACGCTCGCCTCGCAATCGATGCCGCGCAGCGTGCCGTCGCGCTCGGCATAGAGCGTAATCTCGTAATGGTGCTCGCGGCAGTTCGCGCTCGCGGTCAGGTGCTCGCGCCGATCCTCCAGCCAGCGCACCGGCCGGCCGATCTTCCGCGCCAGCCAGCCGAGGCAGACGTCTTCCGTCAGCAGGATGGCCTTGTAGCCGAAGCCGCCGCCCACATCCGGCGAGATAATGCGGACCTGGCCCTCTTCCAGCCCCAGGCATTCGGACAGGCCCGAGCGCACGATGTGCGGCATCTGGCTGGCGGTGTGCACCACCAGCTGGTCGGTGCGGTGATCGAAATGCACCACCGTGCCGCGCCCCTCGATGGGCGCCATGCACTGGCGGGCGGTGGAGATGGTGCGCGAGACCTTCACCGGCGCGTCGAACGCGGCTTCAATGTTGATGTTCACGAGGCTTTCGAGGAAGACGTTGTCGCCCCAGTGCTCATGCACCAGCGCCGCGCCGGGTTTGCGTGCGTCCAGCATGTCGTGGAGGGCGGGCAGCTCTTCCAGATCGAGTTCCACGCGCGCGGCCATGTCCTCGGCCTCGGCGCGGGTGCCGGCAACGCACATGGCGATGAGCTCGCCCACCTGCCGCACCTTGCCGGTGGCGAGCACGGGCTGCTCCGACACCTTGAAGCCGGGCAGGCCGGAGACGGCGCGGATGGGCTTCACCCCGTCGAGGTCGGCGGCGGTGAAGACGCGGCCCTTCAGGTCCTCCGGCACATGGATGGCGCGGATGCGTGCATGCGCCAGCGGGCTGCGCACGAAGGCCACGTCCAGCATCCCGGCGAGGCGGATATCGGCAATGAACTGGCCGCG
>JAEWBL010000224.1 GCA_023391175.1 Pseudomonadota bacterium | reverse complement strand
CTCGCCCTGGTAGGTGAGGGCCAGCTCGGCGCCATGGGCCCGCGCGGACTTGGCGATTCCATAGGCGATGGATCGATTGTTGGCGACACCGAGAATCAGCCCGCGCTTGCCCTTCAGAAGACCGCTCGCGAAACCGTCCGTCGCCATAGACCCAACTCCACATGCTCAAGCCATTGAAACCCATGGCGCCGCCCGAGGACGCACCATGAGCGCGCTTCCTATGGCATGGGGCCATCCACCGTTCAAGCGAAGCTGGCGCACCATGCCCCTTGCATCCCCCAGGAGCGGATGCTAGATGCGGCGCCTCTGGATCGGAGTGTAGCGCAGTCTGGTAGCGCACCACGTTCGGGACGTGGGGGTCGCAGGTTCAAATCCTGCCACTCCGACCAGATGAAAATCCGGCCTCGCCGGAAGCCCAGTCCCCCTCCCTGCTGAAATCTTTTCCCGCTGCGCGGCACGAACTTTCGGTGTGCGGCAGGCTTTGTTCGCCGGCACGCGGTTGCAGAGGCCATATTTACCGTCTCATGGTAAATGGCCCTCATGTGGTCCTTCTTCCGCCGCCCCGCGCCCGCTCTCATCCCCCACCGAATCGTGAGTCTCGGCGCGGTCTGCGAGGTCGCGTACCAGGTGCGCCGCCTCACCCGGTCAGAGCGGGCATATCCCTTCGACTGGTGGGTCACGCCGCTCGGCAGCGTCCTCAAGGTGCTGGAGGCAGGGGCGCCAGCGGTGTTCGAGGCTGCGAACCTCATGAAGGTGCCGGATTATGGCGGCGTGCCCGCGCTCTATTCGCGCCTGTCCGGCACCATTCACCGCCATGAGTTTCCAGCCGGCGAGAACTATCTCGCCCTCGGCGAGGCGGAGATGGCGGCGCGCCTGATTCCCAAGTACGAGGCGCTGCAGGCGAGGCTGGTAAACGACTGCGCGGAAGGCACGACCCTCTTCGTGCGCCAGTGCCTGCCGGCGCACGACCCAAAGGACGACGCGCTCGAGGAGACCCTCGACCAGCTCCATGCCGCCCTCGCCACGTTCGCCGCAGACCCGCGGCTGCTGCTTCTGGACTATGCGCCGGTGCGGCTCCGTCCGTGGCTGATGACGGCTTCAGTCCCCCGCCTGCGTGACCACAACGATCTCGGCTCCCGGCGCGGATGGAATCGGACCTTCCGGACGCTCGGGATCGCCTGTCGACCCGGCAGAAAATTCCGATTCGATGATCTGACTGAAACGCTCGAATCGTCCCGCTGATTCGCCCTCCGCCTCACACGCTGCCGCGCAGACGCCAGGCGGCGAGGGCGAACAGGGCGCAGGCGAGGGTTGCGAACAGGGCAAGGCCGTGCGGATGGATCTGCATGGCAAATCCCGCTCCCAGCGGGCCAACCAGGGCGCCGAGGCCCCAGAACAGGCCCGAGACCGCATAAATGCCCACGAGGTCGCCGCCCCTGAAGCGGCTGCCCACCAGCGTAATCATGATGGTGTAGATGCCCACGAAGGCCCCGCCCCACACGAACAGCAGGGCATAGGTCGCCACCGCGCTGCCGAGCGCGAAGGGCCATACCGCCGCGCCAACCGCAGAGACGACCGCGAGCAGGATGACCAGCCGTCGCCGGTCCATGGTGTCGCCGAGCCAGCCGATGGGCAGCTGGAGGATGATGGCGCCGATCATCATCACCGACATCAGCCGCGTCGCGTGCTCCTCCGCCCAGCCGAGTCCCACCGCATAGAGCGCGAGGAAGGAAAGCCCGGCCGTCTCGATGGCGGCGTTCAGCATGGTGGCCGAGAGGGCCAGCGGCGCGAGCCGCACGAAGCGCATGGGGTTGCCGATGGTCGGTTCGTCGAAATGCGGTGCGATCACCTTCGGGGATGCGACGAAAAGGGCAGCGAGCAGCGCGACGCCGGCTCCGAGCAGGTAGGGTGCGGCCCCTTCGGTGCCGACCAGCGAAAGAATCAGCGGGCCGAGAGCAAGCCCCACCGAGAGCGCGGCCGTATAGGCCGCCATGGAACGGGCGCGGGTGCTCTCGGTGGAGAGCGCGTTGATCCAGGTCTCCGAGGTGACGAACAGGGCCTCCGCGGCCATGCCCAGAAACAGGCGCAGCACGAACCACAGCCAGATGGCGGGCATGACGGGAAAAACCGCCAGCACCAGCGCAGACAGGGCAATGGACATCAGAATCAGGCGGCGCGGGCCGAATGCGGCGACCATCCGCGGCAGCGCCACCGCCGTCACCAGAACCCCAACCGCGTGCATGGCGGCATTCGCGCCGATGGCCGCCTCGCTGAGCCCCCGGGCGGCGAGATCGAAGGCGATCAGCGGGGCGCTCAGGGAATAGGTGAGGCCGAAAACCATGGCGGTCGCGATGACGGCGCCGCGCGCCAGGACCGTCGATGCGTCGGTGAGCCCAGCGGGCGCAGGTTCGATGTTCTGGTGGGTCACGGACGCACAGGCTCCGCCGGCCGGGTATTTCGTGGCGTGGGTGTGGGGCGCCCGGCGGCAAGGCGGCGCAGGAAGTCTCTCAGCCGGTGCGCGAAGGGGGGCGGCGCCGGCTCGATGATGCGCTTCATGGTGCTGGCGTAATCGAGCACGAGGCCGGGCGTCCAACTCATGGCCTCCGCCCGCGAGCGGATGTAGGCAGCCGCCCAGACGTCCGGATTGAACATGAGGGTCGCCACGCGCAGCCAGGGCATGCGGCTCGCAAGGCTGCCCTCCAGCGCAGAATCGAGCGCGGCGGCCACCGCGACTGAGCAGTTCCGGTCGGTGAGGTTGTAGGTGTCCACCTGCCGGTAGCCGGCCCAGAAGGCCATGAGACGCCGCGCATCGAAGCGGGTGAACTCCACCTTTCGGTCGGCCTCGCACCAGTTCGCGCATTCGTAGGCGTAGGACGGCTGGAATCGGCCTTTCACGTCGTCTTCCGAAGAGGCGCGCAGGATGCGGGCGAATTCCGCCGGCGGATGCTCGATCTCCTCCGCCGGGTAATGGCTGATGTAGAGG
>JAEWBL010000301.1 GCA_023391175.1 Pseudomonadota bacterium | reverse complement strand
GCTGGAGATAGCCCAAGGCCGCCACGACCATTCCCGCCAGCGACAGGCCGATGCCCCAGCGCACGCTCTGCCGCGCGATGGCGAGCGAGCGGCGGGCGATGGCCATGGCCTCGGCGAGGCGGTCGAGCCGGTCCACGAGGAGCACCGCATCCGCCACCTCGGCGGAGGCCGCCGCGCCGCGCGCGCCCAGCGCCACGCCGATGTCGGCGGCGGCGAGGGCCGGCGCGTCGTTCACGCCGTCGCCCACCATCATCACCGCGCCGCCGTTGGCGGTCTCGCGCGACAGCGCGATGTGGGCGATCTTGCCTTCCGGCTTCAGTTCACCGGTCCAGGCGTCGAGGCCGAGGTCGCGACCCACCGCATCCACCGCCTCGGCCCGGTCGCCGGAGGCCAGCGCCACGTGCAGCACGCCACTGCGGCGCAGCGCGGCGATCATGTCGGCGGCATCGTCGCGCACCGGATCGGCGAACAACAGCAACCCCGCCGGGCGGCCATCCACCGCCACCGCCACCACGGCGCTCGCGGGGGGAAGCTGCGCGCGCAGTTCGCTCCAGTCGCCGCTGGCGCGGGCGGCGACATAGGCCGTGCCCCCCACCGCGACCGTGCGGCCATCCACCCAACCTTCCAGTCCCGCGCCGCCGTCTTCCTTCACTGCGCGAGGCGGCGAGAGGGCGAGGCCTCGCTCCTGCGCGGCGTGGACCAGCGCCCGCGCCACCACATGGCTCGACGCCTGATCCAGCGAGGCGGCGAGGCGCAGCACCTCCTCGGGCTCGAAGTCCGGCGCGGTGCGCACTTCCTCCAGCTCGGCACGGCCGTGGGTGAGGGTGCCGGTCTTGTCCACCACCAAAGCGCGGACGCGCGCCAACTTCTCCAGCGCGCCGCCGCTTTTCACCAGCACGCCGCGCTTGGCCGCCCGCGACAGACCGGCCATGAGGGCCACCGGCACGGCGAGGATGAGCGGACAGGGCGTCGCCACCACCAGCACCGCCAGCGCCCGTCGCGGATCATGCGCGAGGATCGCCGCGCCGATGGCGAGGGCGAGGGAAACGAGGAGGAAGGCCAAAGCATAGCGGTCGGCGAGGCGCACCATGGGCGCCCGGCTCGATGCCGCCTCCTCCACGAGGCGAACGATGCCCGCATAGGTGCTGTCCGCCGCCGGCCGCAGGATGGCGAGATCGAAGGCATCGCCTGCGTTGACTGCGCCGGAGGGTGCCTCCTCGCCGTCCTCAAGCCGCGCCGGCCGCGTCTCGCCGTTCAGGGAGGACAGGTCCAGCACCGCCGGCCCCCCGATCACCGCGCCGTCCGCGGGCACGGTGTCGCCCGAGCGCACCAGCACGCGGTCGCCGGCCACGAGGTCCACCGCAGGCACCACCACCAGCCCGCCGTCGCGATGCAGCACCGCGTCACGCGGAGCGCGGGCCACAAGCGCGGTCATCTCCCGCCGCGCGCGGCCCTCCGCGAACCGCTCCAGTTGCTGGCCGCCCGCATACATGAGCGCAACCACGTTGCCGGCCAGCGGCTCGCCGAAGGCCAAGGCCGTCGCCATGGAGAGCGCGGCCAGCACGTCGAGCCCGAACCGGCCCGCGCGCAGGGAGCGGGCGATATCGACGAGCAGCACCGCAAGCACCGGCACCGTGCCGACTGCGAAGGCGGTCGAGGCGGCGGCCTTCATCCCCGCAAGCTGCAGCAGCAGCCCCACAGCCAACGGCACCACGGCGGCGGCGAGCAGGAGGGTGCGGCTGCGCCCGGTGGCAGCCTCGCTCTGGATATGTCCCGGCTCCGGCATCTCTCCCCCTGCGGCGATTTGGTCGCACTGACGTCGCTGTTGTCGCGCGCAGATCAGATTGTTAGAAGAGTTCTAAACAGGAGTCACCCGGCATGTTGTCGTTCCTCTCCGGCCGCCGCCGGTTCGCAGACCTTTCGGAGCGGGAAATCCTCGCCCTCGCCATCTCCTCCGAGGAGGACGACGCGCGCATCTACATGGAATATGCGGACGCGCTGCGCGGCGAGTATCCCGACACGGCCAAGGTGTTCGAGAGCATGGCGGCGCAGGAGCGCGGCCACCAGACGAGCCTCACCCGCGAATACGAGCGGCGCTACGGCGGCACCGTGCCGCTGATCCGCCGCGAAAGCATCGCCGGCTATTATGGCCGCCGGCCGGTCTGGGCCGTGGTCAATCTCGGCATCGACCGCATCCGCTCCGAGGTGGGGCGGATGGAGGACGAGGCCGCCACCTTCTATCTGAAGGCGCAGAAGAAGACGTCCGATCCCGACACCCGCAAGCTGCTGGAAAGCCTCTACCAGACCGAGCTGCAGCACGAGGAGATCGCCGGCAACCTCGCCGACCGCTATCTGCCCGCCGACAAGAAGAAGGAAGAGGACGAGAAGGCCCGCCGGCAGTTCCTTCTCACCTTCGTGCAGCCGGGCCTCGCCGGCCTGATGGACGGCTCGGTCTCGACGCTGGCCCCCATCTTCGCCACCGCCTTCGCCACGCAGGATTCCCACACCACCCTGCTCGTCGGCCTCGCCGCGGCGGTGGGCGCGGGCATCTCCATGGGCTTCACCGAGGCCCTGCACGACGACGGCGTCATCTCCGGCCGCGGCTCGCCGGTGAAGCGCGGGCTTGCCTCCGGCATCATGACGGCGGTCGGCGGCCTCGGCCATGCCCTGCCCTACATCATCCCGGAATTCTGGACCGCGACGGCCATCGCCATCATTGTCGTGTTCGTGGAATTGTGGGCCATCGCCTTCATCCAGAACCGCTACATGGAAACGCCGTTCTGGCGCTCGGTCTTCCAGGTGGTGCTGGGCGGTGCGCTGGTGCTGGCGGCCGGCATTTTCATCGGCGGCAGCTAGTCGAAGACGCGCTTGACTTAGAGCGCACTCTAACCCGTAGCTTCCTGTGCGTCGTGACGAAACAGGTGCTCATGAAGATCGGTGAACTGGCCAAACGCTCGGGACTTTCGGCCCATACGATCCGCTATTACGAACGGATCGGGCTGCTTCCCTATGCCGACCGGGATCGATCGAGCCAACGGGACTATGACGCATCCATCCTGACCTGGATCGAGTTTCTCGGGCGTTTGAAAACGACCGGGATGCCGATCCGTGACATGTTGCGCTATGCAGCCTTGCGGGAGCGCGGCCCCGGCACGGAAGCCGAACGCCACGACCTGCTGAAACAGCATCGTGAGCGGGTTCGTGCCCATCTGGCCGAACTCGAAGCCTGTCTTCTCGTCCTCGACACCAAGATCGCCGGATATGCCGGCGAACAACAGAGGACGACGGACGATGACGCAACACTTCCAGAGCGCCGGCGAAAGCCGGTTGGAACGCGGACAGCGCGCGCTCGCTGAAATCGACGGAGAGGCCGGGGCCAAGGTCATCGCCGCGCTAGCCGACGTCGCTCCCGACTTCGCCACCTACATCCTCGAATTTTCCTTCG
The DNA here is from genome assembly GCA_023391175.1 of Pseudomonadota bacterium. Taxonomy (GTDB): domain Bacteria; phylum Pseudomonadota; class Alphaproteobacteria; order Rhizobiales; family Xanthobacteraceae; genus Xanthobacter. Next base: position 6,084 of record JAEWBL010000301.1, on the reverse strand, counting down.
GTGATATCTACAGCCGTCCGGGTCTCGACCTTAAGGGGCGGGAAATTGCTGCCATTGCTGCGATGACGGCGCTGGGCAACTGCGCACCGCAACTGAAGGTCCATATCGAAGCCGGTCTGAATGTCGGTCTTTCCCGCGAGGAAATCACCGAAGTCATCATGCAGATGGCTGTTTATGCGGGCTTTCCGGCAGCGCTCAACGGCCTGTTCGCGGCCAAGGAGATTTTCTCGCAGCGGACAGATCAAGACATGGCGGACTGAGACCATCGGTTCCAGAAGAGAGGAAGAAGCCTTTTGATGAATGGCACCGTCGTGATTTCCGGCTGTTCGCGTTGCGGGAAATCATGGCCCGTCACGGCCCGGCGTGAGAGGCTTCCTCATCCTGGGAGGCCCTCATGCGCGCCATGGTGCTGAAACAGATCGGCGGTCCCCTCGTCGCCGAGGAGCGGCCCGATCCCGTGCCGGGGCCGGGGGACGTGCTCATCAAGGTCGGCGCCTGCGGCGTCTGCCGCACCGATTTGCACGTGGTGGACGGCGAGCTGCCGCAGACAATTCTGCCCATCATTCCCGGCCATGAGATCGTCGGGCGCGTCGCGGCGCTGGGGGCGGACGTGTCCCATCTGGCGATCGGGGAGCGGGTGGGCGTCGGCTGGCTCGGCCGGGCCTGCGGCTGCTGCTCCTATTGCGAGGAGGGCGCGGAAAATCTCTGCGACGCGCCGGTCTTCACCGGCTGCACCCGCGACGGCGGCTTCGCCAGCCATACGGTGGCCGATGCCCGCTTCGTCTACCCCCTCGGCGAAGAGGGCGAGGACATCGCACTGGCCCCTTTGCTCTGTGCCGGGCTCATCGGCTGGCGCACGCTGAAGATGGCGGGCGAGGGCAAGCGCATCGGCCTCTATGGCTTCGGCGCCGCCGCCCACATCATCGCCCAGGTGGCACGCTGGCAGGGGCGGGAGATTTATGCCTTCACCCGGCCAGGCGACACGCGGGCGCAGGACTTCGCCCGCACCCTCGGCGCCGTCTATTCAGGCGGCTCGGATGCCCCGGCACCGGAGCCGCTGGACGCCGCCCTCATCTTCGCTCCGGCCGGCGAACTGGTGCCGCAGGCGCTGAAAGCCGTGCGCAAGGGCGGGCGCGTGGTGTGCGGCGGCATCCACATGAGCGACATCCCCGCCTTTCCCTATCGCTGGCTGTGGGAGGAGCGGAAAATCCTCTCCGTCGCCAACCTCACCCGCGCCGACGCCCGCGAATTCCTCGCGCTGGCGCCCGAGGCCGGCGTTTCCACCCACGTCACGCCCTATCCCCTCGCCGACGCCAACCGCGCGCTGGATGACCTGCGCGGCGGGCGGATGGAAGGGGCGGCGGTGCTGGTGCCTTAAAGCATTTTGACGCGAAGTGAATCCGGTTCGCGTCAAGAAAATGCGTCTCGTGAAATTCCTTACCGCTGCATCACATAGGTGCCGGGCGCGGGGCAAAGCACCGGATAGCCGGGCGCGCCCAGAGGCGGCAGGCCGCGGCCCGGAGCAGAGCGGGCGGAGAGCCACGCCTCCCACGCCGGCCACCACGAGCCCTCCTCCACCGGCGTCGCCTCCACCCACTGGTCGGGGCCGAGATGGTGGTCCCCGTGGCGGGTCTCGTGCAGGCGGAAATGCCGGTGCTTGTGCCCCGGCTCGCTGACGATGCCGGCATTGTGCCCGCCGGAGGTCAGCACGAAGGTGACGTCCGTGTCGGTCAATTGATGGATCTTGTAGACCGAGCGCCACGGCGCCACGTGGTCGCGCTCGGTCCCCACCACGAACAGGGGCACGCCGATGTCCTGCAGGGAAACCGGGCGGCCGTCCACCTTGTAGCGGCCGGCGGCGAGGTCGTTGTCGAGGAAGAGCTGGCGCAGATACTGGGGGTGCATGCGGTAGGGCATGCGGGTGGCGTCGGCGTTCCAGGCCATAAGGTCGCTCATGGGCGCGCGCTCGCCCATCAGGTATTCGTGGACGAGGCGCGACCAGACAAGGTCGTTGGAGCGCAGCATCTCGAACGCGCCAGCCATCTGCCCGGACGAGAGGACGCCCTGGTCCCACATCATGCTTTCGAGCGTGTAAAGCTCGCCGGGATCGACGAACAATTGCAGTTCGCCAGCCTCGGAGAAGTCCGTCTGCGCCGCAAACAGCGTCACCGAGGCGAGGCGGTCGTCGTCGGCGCGGGCCATGGCAGCGGCGGTGACGGAGAGCAGCGTGCCGCCGAGGCAATAGCCCACGCCGTGGACCTTCTCCCCCGGCACCACCGCGTTGATGGCCTCCAGCGCGGCCATAACGCCCTCGCGGCGATAGTCGTCGAAGCCGAGGTCGCGGTCCTCCGCCGTCACGTTGCGCCAGGAGAGGCAGAACACCGTGTGGCCCTTGGATACGAGATAACGGATCAGCGAATTCTCCGGCGAGAGATCGAGGATGTAATATTTCATGATCCACGCCGGCACGATCAGCACCGGCTCAGCGGCGACCGTCGCGGTGGTCGCGCGATACTGGATCAGCTCCACGAGATGGTTGCGGAAGATCACCTCGCCGGGCGTCACCGCCACATTGCGGCCGGCCTCGAACGCCTCGGCGCCCACCGGCGGCTGGCCGGAGGCCTTGCGCGCCGCATCCTCCATGAAATTCCGCGCGCCCTGCACGAAATTGAGCCCGCCCGTCTCCCGCGCCCGCCGCAGCACTTCCGGATTGGTGAAGGGCGAGTTGGACGGTGAGAAGACATCCAGCATCTGGCGGGCGGCGAAGGCCACCACCGCCTCGTTGTGGGGCGCAACGCCCGGCACGCCATGGGTGGCGTTGTGCCACCACTGCTGGTTCAGCAAAAAGGCCTGGTACCAGAAGCGGAACGGCCAGTCCTGCCATGCCGGTGCGCTGAAGCGGTCATCCCCCGGCAGCGGCTGGATGCAGTTGGGGAAGCTTCGGTCGAAGCTGGAAGCGACCGTGTAGGCCCCGAGGCGAGCCGCCTTGCGCCACGCCTTCAGCGCCAGTTCCGCCTGCTTGCCGGGCGCGGCGGCGAGATGCATCCACCAGTCCATCAGAGACAGGGTCAGCGCGGTAGGCGACAGGCCCGAGGTGACGCGGGCGGAGAGCGCGGCGGCGGCGCGGTCCACCGCGCGCAGGGCTTCCGGCCCCGGTCCGTGCTCGAAATCCTCCTCGTCGTGGAAGGCCATCCGCGCCCACGCCTGCGCGAACAGGCGCCCGGCCTCCGGCAGCTTGGAGAAGTCCATGGCGGCGCGCGCCAGATCGGCGGCAGAGGCCGGCGCACCCTGTGCGGGCACGGCGGGCGCGGGGGCAGGCCCCGGTGCGGCGACGGGCGCGCTACCCACGGTCTGGGGCTGGATACGGGGCGAATTGGCGGGCACGTTGACCATCGGCCGATCTCTTCAGGGCGCGGAGGCGCCCGCGATTGGAACACACGGCTGACGCAGGCCCGGAACGGGTCCAGCGTCAAACCTTACGCTCAAGCTCTTGCTGCCTCAGCTTTTACCGCTTCTCGCGGCGCTTTGATGACGATCAGGCCGCGCCGAGGCCGGGCCGGCAATGATGCGCGTCAATCGGACGCCGCGCCAACCTGCTCCCGGCAGGTGGCGCGGAAGGCCTTGGCGCTGTGCCGAAACAGCGCCGCGTGCTGCCGCAACGCCCGCTTCCGCAACCGCTTCTGCGCCCGGTCCATGGCGAGGCCAAGCCGCTCCCGCGTGCCCTCCGCCAGGCTATCGCCCGCCGCTTCCAGCATGGGCCGCAGGGTCTCGATGTCCTGATAGGCACCGAGCAGGTCGCGCAGCCGCTGCGCCGCGCGGGCACGCTTCGCACCATGGCCGAAGGCGTCGGCGAGGAAGCTCATCTGGTAGCGGTGGGTGACGACCCGCTTGCGCGCCTCGTGCATGGCCTCCGGCGTGTCGAAGGGCGCGCGGCGGGCCTGTTTGTAGGCCTTCACGAGCCCCTTTGGCACATCCGCCTCCCGCGCCTGTGCCACCAGCGTGTCGGCGAGGAGCGCGCGGGCGGAGACGAGGAAGCCGCCCAGCGTCGCGCGATGCTCGCCGCCATCCTCGGCCGCGTCCTCGCCCAGCGCCGCCTCGGCGTCGGTCTGGTCGCAGGCGAGGAGGAAGCCGCCCTTGGCCATCACCTCCAGCGCATCACGGGCCGCCACCTGGTCGCGGGCGCCGGAGAGCGCGCGCGCCACCTCCGCCGTGCGCCGGCGCTCGGCCTTCGCATCGTCGCCGGGAATGAGGCGGAGCAGCGCGCGATACTGCTTCATGGCCTTGCGGGCGTCGTGGACCATCTCCTCGGGGTCGGGATCGGCCACCGCCGCGGCCACGGTCTCGAGGGTCGCGGCCAAGGCGTCCGCCAGCGCGTCTCCCGGGGCGCGGGGCGGGGGCAGGCGTTCGGCGTGGGGAGTCGCGACATCCAGCATGGGCAAGTTTGCTCCGGAACCCGGGCTCAACGGTCGCACGCCGGGCCGGTTCCGTCCCGGTCCAGCATCAAGGCGGTGGCGATTCCCCCGGCGCCGGCGATGGCGCACAGCGCGCGGCCTGTCTCCATCGCTCTCAGCCGATGATAGCCCCGTACCGCCAGGATTGCACCCGACGCGCCGATGGGATGGCCCCGCGCCAGTGCGCCGCCCCCCGCATTGACCCGCGCCGGGTCGAGCCCGAGCCGCCGGATGGCGACGAGGGCCTGCGCCGCATAGGCCTCCATCAGCTCCACATGTTCGACATCGGAGGCGGCGATGCCCAGGCGGGCAAACAGGGCCTCCACCGCCGCGATGGGGGCAAGCGCGGGCACCAGCGGATCGCCGCCGCGCGCCAGGCCCCCGGCAATCGTCACGTCCCCCGCCCGCGCCGGGCCGAGCAAGATGAGGCCGGCCGCATCCGCCTCCACCGCGATGGTGGCGGCGGTGATGCCATGGGCCGCATCACCCGCGAGCACGGGCAAGCGGGCCATCAGCGCCGGCGAGAGGCGCCGCGCGAAGGCATCGGTAGCAAGCCCGGCCACAGGCACGATCTCGCCCTCCGCCGCCGGCATCGCCAGCGCGCGGCGGTGGCTCTCGGCGGCGAAGGCCTCCTGCTCGGCGCGGGAGATGCCTTCTTCGGCCGCCATGACGGCGGCGGAGGCATCCAAGGGGACTTCGCGTTCCGGCCAGGGGGTGAAAGCCGGCTGGCGATAGAAATCCGGCGCGCCGTCCTTCTCCCGGGGCCGGTGCGCGCGCAGCGGCGCGGTGCTGAAGCTCTCCGCCCCGCCCGCCAGCACATAGCGCGCCTCGCCCGCCGCGATGCGGGCTGCGCCGAGGCGGATGGCATCGAGGCCGGAGCAACATTGGGTGTCGAGGGTAAGAGCGGGCACGCCCTTGGGCAGTCCCGCCGCCAGCGCGGCCACGCGGGCCATGTTGCCGCCGCCGGAGAGGGCGTTGCCGAGGATCAACTCGTCCACCGCCTCCGGCTTAACCCCCGCCGCCTCCAGCACCGGGCCGATCAACGCCGCCGCCAGAGCATGGGCCGGCACATCGCGAAAGGCACCGCCGCGCGGGGCGACGGCCGTGCGCTTCGCGGCGAGGAGCGCGACCCTCATGGCAGAAGCTCGCAATGCTCGGGCCACAGGCGGGCGATGGCGGGGAAGTCGGTCTTGCCCGTGGGCGTCATCGGCCAGTCGGTAACCCGCGCATAGAGGCGCGGCACCTTGAACAAGGGCAGGCGAGATTTGAGAAAAGCGATGAGGTCCGCGCGGGTGGGCGCCGCCCCTTCGGCGAGCGCGAGGAAGGCCACCAGCCGCTCGCCCCGCTTGCCGTCCGCCACCCCCAGCACGGCGGCGGCGGCGATGGCGGGGTGGGTCTCCAGCACCCGCTCCACTTCCTCGGGGAAGAGGTTCTTGCCCGAGGTCACGATCATCCGCCGCGACCGGCCCACGAGATGCAGGAAGCCCGCATCGTCGAGAAAGCCCATGTCGCCCACGCTCACCTCGTCGCCGCTCACATAAAGGTCCGGGCTGTCGCCGGTGGCATAGTCCATGAACAGGAAAGGGCTCGCTACGAATACCCGCCCCGTCCGCCCCGCCGGCAAGCGGCGCCC
>JAEWBL010000036.1 GCA_023391175.1 Pseudomonadota bacterium | reverse complement strand
CGAGGGTGCACGGCGGGATGATGAACGAGGCTGCGCGCAGTCCGAGAATCCTGATGGTGGACGACGACCGCCGGATGTGCGGCTTCGTCACCAAATTCCTGGCGCGGGAGGGCTTCTGCGCCGATTTCGCGCTGGACGGCAGCGCCATGCGCGACGCGCTCGCGGCGACGCGCTTTGATCTCATCATCCTCGACCTCACCTTTCCCCGCGGCGAGGATGGGCTCTCCCTCGCCCGCGCCGTACGCGCCGGCTGGGACATGCCGCTGCTCGTGCTCTCGGCCAAGTGCGAGACAGTGGACAAGATCGTGTGCCTGGAACTCGGGGCGGACGATTACGTCACCAAGCCGTTCGAGCCGCGCGAATTGCTCGCCCGCGTTCGGGCGCTGCTGCGGCGCGCCAACGGCGCCATCCGCGCCACCCCCGCATCGGTCGCCGCCTCCCCTGCCCCGGCCTCGCCGGCGGGCCATCACCTGGTGTTCGGCGTCTTCCGGCTAGACCTCGAACGCCGCGAGCTGACGCGAGTGGACGGCACCCGCGTGGCGCTGACCAGCCACGAATTCCGCCTGCTGGCCGCCCTTGCCGAGCGGCCCGGCCGCGTGCTCACCCGCGACCAGATGCTGGACCTCGTAGCCAACCGGCAATGGGCGCCGTTCGACCGCAGCATCGACGTGCTGGTCGGCAAGCTCCGGCGCAAGCTGGAGGACGGCGGCGGCGGGGAGATCATCAAGACCGTGCGCGGGGAAGGCTATGTCTTCACCCCGCCCGCGCCCCACTGAAGCGTATCAAGCGCCGCGCGTGGCCGCAGGCACCAGCAGCGTCACGCGGGTTCCAGCCCCCGGCTCGCTCTCGATGACGAGGTTGCCCCCGGACTGCCGCGCGAAGCCGTAGACGGTCGCGAGGCCGAGGCCGCTGCCGCTCTCCGCCGGCTTGGTGGAGAAGAAGGGATGGAATGCCCGCTCCACGACATCCGGCGCCATGCCGCAGCCGGCATCCTCCACCACCAGCGCCACATAGGCACCGGCCGGCATGTCCTCCAGAAGCTCGGGCGCGCCCGGGGTAAGTTCGCGCAGCTCGGCACCAAGGTGGATGACGCCTCGCCCTTCGAGGGCATCGCGGGCGTTGAGCAGGAGGTTGAGGAGGCTCGCCTCCAACTGGTGCACATCCACAACCGCGGCGCACGGCTGCGGCGCAGCCTCCCGATGAAGCGCGATGCCGGGGCCAACCACCGCCCCCGCCTGGTGGACCACCTGATCGAGCACAGGGGCGATGTCCACGAGGCGCGGCAGCAGCGGCTGCGCCCGCCCCACGGCGAGCAACTGGCGGCTGGCGGCGATGCCTTCCTCCACCGCGCCGAGCGCGTCCGCCACGAGTTCCCGCATCACCGCGCGATCGCCCGGCGGCTCGCGCAGCACCTCCTCCTGCAGCAGCTTGAGATTGCCGCCGACCACCGCGAGGAGGTTGTTGAAATCGTGCGCGATGCCCGCCGAGAGCCGCCCGATGGCCTCCAGCCTCCGGCTGCGGCGCAGCAGTTCCTCCGCCTGCGCCCGCTCGTGGGCCAGCGCATGGCGATCGAAGCAGCGGCCGAGGGTGGCGAGGAGGTCATCGGGATCGAACGGCTTGCAGACATAGTCATAGGCCCCCGCCTGCAACGCCCGGATCGCGGTGGGGACGGAGGCATAGGCCGTCACCATCACCACCAGCAGGTCCGGCCGGATGCGGCCGAGTTCCATGGCGAGGGCCACGCCATCCTCGCGCCCGAGGCGGATGTCCACGAGGGCGACGCCCGGCGCCTCCGCCGCCATGGCTTCCACCCGCGCCTTCGCGCTGGCGCCGTCATGGGCGACGGCGATCACATATCCCTCCATCTCCAGCAGCGCGGCGAGGCTGCCGGCGAAGTCCTGGTCGTCGTCCACGATCAGGACGCGTCGCTCCGCCCTACGAGGCATCCGCGTGCTCCCGTGCGGCGGGAAGAGTGATGTCGACGCGCGTGCCCGCGCCCGGCTGTGAAGCGATGGAAACGCTGCCGCCGTGGCGCTCGGTGATGCGCTTGACCAGCGCGAGGCCCAGGCCGAGCCCGAACGGCTTGGTGCTGAACAGCGGCTCGAACAGGCGCCGGCGCACCTCCTCGCTCATGCCCACGCCATTGTCGGTGACGGTGATCCGCACCCGCTCGCCCTCCGCTGCCGTGGCGATGGCGACGCGTCCGGGCGGTGCCCCGGCGGGCCGTTCCAGCACGGCCTGCATGGCGTTCTGCACCAGATTGGCGAGCACCTGCCGCAGCCGCTCGCCATCAGCCTCGATGATGCGGTCGCAGTTGAGGTCCAGCGCCAGCTCGACGCCGGACAGGGCGCGCAGATCGGAGGCCTGCTCGGCGATCCACGCATCGAGCGCCAGCGGCACCATGCTGACGTCGGGCCGACGGGAGAATTCGAGCAGATCCTCGATGATGCGCACGCAGCGCCGCACGTTGCGCTGGATGCGGTCCAGCTCGCCCCGCTCCCGCTCGCCGGAGAGGGTGCCCGCCCGCTGCAGCACCGCGACGGAGGTCGTGAGCGTTCCCAGGGGATTGCGCAGTTCGTGGCTCACCGTTGCCGTCAATTGGCCGATGGCGGCGAGACGCTCGCTGCGCGTCAGCTCCTCCCGCGTCTCGTTCAGCTTCTCCAGCGAGCCGACGAGATTGCGCTCGGCGAGTTCCCGGCTCTCGTTGGACAGGACGATCCACCACGCGCTGATGGCGAGCAGCGGCAGCATGGCGAGGAACACCCGCAGCAGCAGCCCGCCGTTGTCCAGATGGGGCGTCTCCGCCCCCGGATCGATCAGCCGGTAGGTGAGCAGGAACAGCGCCGCGGTCACCACCGTGAGGGCGACGAGGACGCCACCGACCTTGAGCAGGCGCTGGGGCATGTGCGGCGCGATGCGGCGCCGGAACCCCTCGCCGAAATAGCGTGACCGCGAGCTTTCGAGGTCCTGGTGGGACTTTTTGCAGGCGTCGTGGCAGTGGGCGTCGAGGCTGCAGCAGAGCGAGCAGATGGGCCGCTCGTAGAAGCTGCAATAGGCCATGTCGTCCCGCTCGTAGCCGTGATCGCAGATCTCGCAGCGCAGGACGGGGCCAGTGCCCTGCGCCAGCGAGCCATCGACGGGCGGACGGGCGAGATAATAGCGCCCGCGCGTTCCGAAGCCGATGGCGACCGCGGCGAGGAAAGCGATGAGGAAGGAGAGCGGCGCCGCATAGGCCTGAACGGCCGGGCCGAAGACCCCGGTGAAGGCGAGGAGGGAGACGAGCGAGCCCGCCGCCATGCCGCCGCAGCCGACGGGATTGAAATCGTGCAGGTGCGCGCGCTTGAATTCGATGAAGCAGGGGCTGACCTTGAGCGGCTTCAGCACCAGGAGGTCGGCGATGATGGCGCCGACCCATGCCATGGCGATGTTGGAATAGACCGCCAGCACCACGTCCAACGTCTCGAAAATGCCGAGCAGCATCAGCAGCAGCGAGATGAGGATGTTGAACACCAGCCACACCACCCGTCCGGGATGATAGTGGGTGACGCGGGAGAAGAAGTTCGACCACGCCAGCGAGCCGGCATAGGCGTTGGTCACGTTGATCTTCACCTGGGACACCAGCACGAACAGCGTGGCGCAGAACAGGGCCAGCGCCGGATTGTCGAAGACGTGCTGGTAGGCGACGAGATACATGTAGATCGGTTCCAGCGCCGCCGGACGGGGCAGCCCGGCGCCGAGCACCAGCACCGCGAGCAGCCCGCCGGCGAGGATCTTCAACCCGCCGATGACAATCCAGCCCGGCCCCGCCATCACCACCGCACCCCACCAGGCGAGGCGGTTCGCGGCCTTCTTCTCGGGCAGGAAGCGCAGATAGTCCGCCTGCTCGCCGATCTGCACCACCAGCGAGCACATGACGCTCACCGCCGCGCCGAAGGCCAGCGCATCGAACCCGGCCGAGCCGGTGTCGCGGCCGGCAAAGCGGGTCCACGCGGCGATCTCGTCCGGCGCCTTCAGCCAGATCATGACGAAGGGCAGCACCATCATCGCGAGCCAGAGCGGCTGCGTCACCATCTGCAGCCGCGAGATCATGGTGATGCCCATGAGCGTGACGGGGATGATGACGAGGGATGACAGGATGTAGCCGAGCACGAGCGGCAGATCGAAATAGAGCTTCAGCGCCTGGGCCATGATGGCGCCTTCCAGGGCGAAGAAGATGAAGGTGAAGCTCGCATAGATCAGCGACGTGATCGTCGAGCCGATATAGCCGAACCCCGCCCCGCGGGTGAGCAGATCGAGATCGATTCCGTATTTGCTGGAGTAATAGGCGATGGGCAGGCTGGTGACAAAGATGAACACCGACACCACGAGGATCGCGAGGCCCGCGTTGGTAAAACCGTAGTTCAGGGTGATCGAGCCGCCGATGGTCTCCAGCGCCAGGAAGGAGATGCCGCCGAGCGCCGTGTTGGCAATGACGAAGGGCGACCAGCGCCGGAAGGACCGCGCCGTGTAGCGCAGCGAATAGTCCTCCAGCGTCTCGTTGGCGATCCAGGAATGATAGGACCGCAAAGCGGGCAGTTCGGGCGTTTCCAACGCGTTTTCACCTTGTCATTGCCCCCAAGGCTAGAGGTTCGCTACCGGTGAGGCCAGCCCGCCGCGGCGAAATTCCCGCCGGCCGCGCCGGACACCGGCCTCGCCATCCCCCGCGGTATCGGTTATGGCGTTGGAACGCGGGGGCGACCGGCATGGGCCTCATCCCGAATTGCGCCCGAATCCGCCCGTAGGGCCGGCCGCCCGAAATCTGGTGCGCCCAGAATCGGGTCCGCCGAAGCCTGAACCGCCCCGCGGGACCGCAAGCGGAACTCAACCGTTCGATCGATGGCCGGAAGAGGCGCTCTGGAATGCTGTTTGGTCAACTGAACGCGGACATCTTCACCATCTTCTCGGGCTCGAACCGCGCCATCTACGAGATCATGGTCGATCGCATCTATCGCGCGTTCTTCCGGTCCGATCTCAATTTTCCGGCCCAGTCGGACATCCTTGCCCTCATCTACGAGCAGCTCCGCGAGAACCCGGCCCTCTGGCGCGACGACGAGGAGCCGGTGGTGCTCGACCATGTGGTCGGCCGCCGCGGCCGCCTGCGCCGGCGCGGTCTGGATGCAGCCCACGCCGAGGCCACCAGCGACGCCATGGGGCGCGCCCGCCACATCTACCACCGGCTGATCGCCACCGGCTGGCTGGAGGAGACACGCTACGGCCTCAAAGTCACGCTGGACATGCCGGCGGCGGCCCTGCGGCTCGCGGAGTTCCTCTGCACACTGCGCGAGGGCGTGTCCGACCAGCTCGGCGGCCTCGTGGTGCAGGTCAGGAACGGGCTCGATGCCCTGGAGGCCGACGCCCGCGAAAATGCCCTCGGGCTCCACAAGGCGGCGCGCGATTCCGCATCGTTCGGCCGCTACCTGCGCTCCGTGCTCTCCGCGCTGCGCGAGATCGACCGGCAGATCCTGACAAGCGACAGCGTGGGCGAACGCCTGCGCTTCTATTTCGAGGATTTCGTCGAACGGATCCTGTTGCAGGACTATACCGCCATCAACACCACCGCCCACCCCTACCGCTACCGCCACCGGATTCTGGCGCGGCTGGACGCGGTGGAGGAATCGGCGGGCGACGTCGGCGTCGTCGCGCAGGCCTATCTCGATGCCCACCTTGCCGCCGATCAAGCCGGCGCGCGCGACATGGTGTTCGACGATCTCGCCACCATCCGCCGGGTGTTCGAGCGCATTGATGATGTGTTCGACCGCATCCAGCAGCATCGCGGGCGGCTGGAGACGCGCCTGCGCAATACGGTGCGCTACGCCGGGCGCCGCACGGGCGGGTTCCTCGCCCGCAGCGAAGCCCTCTTGCTGCGGCTCGACGCGTTGCGCGCGCGGGAGCCGGAGGCCCTC
>JAEWBL010000713.1 GCA_023391175.1 Pseudomonadota bacterium | reverse complement strand
ATTTCCCGCTCTGCCTCACCGCCGCGGAGGGTGCCGCGCCCACCGGTCCGCTGCGGCCGCTCAAGCTCGCCTGGAATGCCAGCGCCATCTGCACCGCTGCCGCCCCCGTGGCGAAGGAAACGGGCATCTTCGCGCGCCACGGCCTCGATGTGGACTTCGTCAACTTCGGCAGCTCCACCGAGCAGCTTCTGGAAGCCATCGCCACCGGCAAGGCCGACGCCGGCATCGGCATGGCGCTGCGCTGGCTGAAGCCGCTGGAACAGGGCTTCGACGTGAAGATCACCGCCGGTGTCCATGGCGGCTGCCTGCGCCTGCTCGGCGATGCCAGCGCCGGCGTCACCAAGGTGTCGGACCTCAAGGGCAAGACCATCGCCATCTCCGACCAGGCCTCGCCCGGCAAGAACTTCTTCTCCATCTACCTCGCCGAGCATGGCGTCGATCCGTTCAAGGACGTGGAGTGGCGCCAGTATCCGCTGGAGGCGCTGCCGCTCGCCATCGACAAGGGCGAGGCGCAGGCTTTGGCCGACGCCGATCCGCGCACCTGGATCTGGATCAAGGAATCCAAGGGCAAGCTCACCGAGATCGCCACCAACCTCTCGGAGAAGTATGTGGATCGCGCCTGCTGCATCATCGGCGTGCGCGGCAGCCTGATCCGCGACGAGCGGCCGGTCGCCACCGCCCTCACCCGGGCCATCCTGGAGGGCGCGCACAAGGTGGGCGCCGACCCCGAGCTCGCCGCCCGCACCTTCTCCGGCTATGGCGGCAAGGGCTCCATCGACGACCTCGTGGCCATGCTGAACAGCCAGGACCACCACCATTCGCCCGTTGGCGGCGACCTGAAGACCCAGCTTGCGGCCTATACGGACGAACTGAAGCTGGTGCAGGTCATCAAGCCCGCCACCAATTCCCAGCGCTTCGCCGAGAAGATCTATGCGGACGTGCTGACCGTCTGAGGGCGGCACATCGGGACCAGGCGGGCGCCGCCCGCTTTGGCGGCGGCGGCGGGCCATGTTACCCTCCGGCGCAGCCCTCCCCCGATCCATGAGCCGTCCCTTGCCTGCCGGTTACCGTTGCCTCCTTGCCGGACTGATCGCCTGGACGCTGGCGCTTTCCATCGCCGCTTCGGCGCCCGCCCGCGCGGCGGATGCCGCCTTCACGCGGTTCATCGCCTCCTTGTGGCCGGAAGCGCAGGCGGCCGGTGTCTCGCGCGCCACGTTCGAGCGGGAGACGGCCGGCCTCGAACCCGACTACAAGCTTCCCGACCTCGCCCTGCCCGGCCGCCCGTCGACGGGTGCCGGCGGACAGGCCGAGTTCGTGCAGGTGCCGGCGGCCTATGTGAAGGAGGCCACCATCGCCCGCCTCGCCGCCGAGGGGCAGCGGCTGATGCAGAAATACAAGGCGCCCCTCGACCGCATCGAGGCCATGTTCGGCGTACCCGCGCCCGTGGTGCTGGCCATCTGGGGCCGCGAGACGGATTTCGGCCGCTATACCTCGCCCCACGACGCGCTCAAGGTGCTGGCGACGCAGGCCTATGCCGGCCGCCGCAAAGACCAGTACCGCACCGAGTTCATTCTCGCCCTCAAGATGCTGAACGACGGCGATGTGAGCCGGAAGGATTTCCGCGCCTCCTGGGCCGGGGCGACCGGCCTCACCCAGTTCCTGCCATCCGATTACGTGAAGCACGGCGTCGATCTCGACGGCACCGGCCATGCGGACATCTGGCATTCCGTGCCGGACGCCCTCGCCTCCGCCGCCAAGCAATTGGCCGACAAGGGGTGGCAGCCGGGCGTGCGCTGGGCCTATGAGGTCTTGGCGCCGGTGAATGCCGACTGCACCATGGGCGTGCCGGAGTTCAAGCAGCCCATCGGCGAGTGGATCCGCGCCCGCTACGCCCCCGTCCGCCGCCTCTCCGCCACCGAGGTGGCGCAGCCCGCCTCGCTGCTACAGCCGGAAGGCACCTACGGCCCGGCCTTTCTCACCACGGCGAACTACTTCGTCATCAAGCAGTATAATTTCTCGGACCTCTACGTGCTATTCGTCGGCCATCTCTCCGACCGCATGACCGATCCCTCGCCCTTCCGCACGCCGTGGTCGGCCTCCTCCCAGCTCAAGACGAAATCGGTGGAGGCCATGCAGAAGCACCTGGCGCAGCTGGGGCTCTATTCCGACAAGATCGACGGCAAGGCGGGCATGCAGACCCGCGCGGCACTTGGCGCCTACCAGAAGTCCGCCGGACTCAAGGTGGATTGCTGGCCGAGCGAAGCGGTGCTCAACGCCATGAACGCCGGCCGCTGAGGCTCAGGGGATCGCGCGGTCCTCGTCCGGCCGGTGGAAGGCGAGGACGAGGACGACGGAGGAGAGCGCCAGCACCGCCATCAGGCCGAACCCGTCGGCGAACGAGCCGCGCAGGGACAGCACGAAACCGGTGATGACGGGAGCGACGAAGCCGGCCAGCGCGAAGCAGAAGTCCATGATGCCGAGCGCGGTGGCTGCCTTCTCCGGCACGATGTCCACGTTCACCGCAAAATACGCCGCATTCGCGCCCATGGAGGCGGCGACCGCCAGCGAGATGCAGGCGATGGCCACCGGCAGGCTGGCGCTGAACGCCACCGGCACCACCGCGAGCGCCGCCACCAGTTGCGTCCCGGCGATGAGATAGGAGCGCGAGACGCGCAGGCGGCCGGTGGTCTTCAGGAGGTGATCCGACCAGCGCCCCAGCGCCCACAGCGCCACGGCGGCACAGAGCCACGGCAGCACGGTGAAGGCGCCCACGGCGGCAAGGTTCAGCCCGTAGGATTGCTGGAGATAGCTCGGCAGCCACGCCATGAAGAAGAACAGGAAGTAGCCGAAGACGAAGAAGGCCCAGTAGTTCACCAGCAGTGTGCGGTTGGTGAGCAGCACCCGCACCTCGCTCATGCGCGGCCAGCGGCGGACCGGCGCAGCCTCCGCCTTCTGGCCCGCGCGGATGAAGGCCAGCTCCTGCGCATCCACGTGGGGCGACTGGGCCGGGTCGTCGCGGAACAGGACGTACCAGAGCGGCACCCACAGCAGCGACACCACGAACAGCACGGCGAAGGTGCCGCGCCAATCCAGCGCCGCCAGAAGCTGCGTCACGATCGGCCCGCCGCAGGCAAGCGCCACCGGAACCGCCACGAGGGCATAGGAGAGCGCGCTCGCCTGCCGGGCCGGCGGCAGCCAGCGCTCCACCGCGCCGGTGACGGCGGAGAAGTTCGGACCTTCCGCCATGCCCAGCAGCGTGCGCGCCAGATAGAGGGTGAGGAAGCCTGAGGCGAGGCCGGTGAGGCCGATGGACAGGCTCCACAGCACCGCCGCGACGGCGAGCACGATGCGCGCGCCGTAGCGGTCCACCGCGAAGCCGCCGATGAGCGTCGTCACCGCATAGCCGAGGCCGAAGGCGCCGAGGATGGTGCCGGCGGCGGCCTTGGAGAGCCCCAGCTGCTGCTCCATGGCCGGGATGGCATAGGAGATGGCGGCGCGGTCGATGTAGTTCACCACCGTGATGGCGAACAGCAGGAAGATCACCACCCTGTGGAACCGCGTCGCCGCCATGGATCGCCCCCTGCCGCGCGCTGTGAATCACCGGCCGGGAGCACCATGGCCAAGCTGGGCGGTCTTAATCAAGGGCCAAGTACGACCAGCGCGGACTTCGCTTCGCAGACCAGCGCCCTCCATTCCCGCCGTCGCCCTCCGGCTTGACCGGAGGGCCCATGTCTGCGCCGGGACAAACGGCCGGATGGGTGCTCCGGTCGAGCCGGAGCACGACGGCGGTGAGGCCATGGAGCCGCCGGCACGGAGCGCCGGGCGCGGGGCGGAAGGACGCGGGGGCGGCCGCCCTCACTCCGGCCCGTCGATGAGCGGATCGGGCCGCGCGAAGGCGGCGAGGGCCGAGCGATCGGCGAGGGTGATGACGGCGCCGCGGCTGGTGACGCCGTGGGTCTTCAGCACGGCGAAGGCGCGGGAGAGGTTCTCCGGCGTCATGCCGAGGAGCGAGGAGAGCACCCTTTTCTCGAACGGCAAAGTGATGCGCCCCGCCCCTTCCGCGTCGGCGCGCTGGAGCAGCCAGTTGGCGAGGCGCTCGGCCCCCGTGCGCAGCTTCTGGCCCTTCACCTCCTTCACCGCCCGGCGATAGCCGCGGGCAAGCTCGGTGACCACGGCGCGGGTGAAGGCCGGGTCGGTGCCCAGCGCATCGCGCACCTTCTCGGCCGGGATCATCAGCACCTGGGATTTCTTGAGGGTGCGGGCGGACTGCAGATAGATGCGCGCGTTGAGCACCGCGGCGAGGATGAAGGTGCCTACTGGCTCGACGATGCTCATGGTGGTCTCGCGCTCGCCGGAGGTGGCGAAAAGCTCCACCTGCCCTTCCACCACCACGTGCAGGAAATCCGCCTCGTCGCTCTCGTTGATGAGCGTCACCCCCGGCGGGAACCGCTGGAGAAAGGCCGAGCGCACCAGCTCCGCGAAGGTCTCCTCGCGGGCGTCGGCGAACAGCGGCAGGCTTCGGATCACGGCGGCGTCGTCGGGCCTCATGCGCACCTCTTATCGTCACCCCTGCCAAGGCATCGCGCACGGATTGACAAATGTCAATCGCAACGTCAAAACTTGTAAAACATAGAACAGAATAAAGACATTTATCTCCGACTCATCGAGTAAGTACCTCCTGTTTTCTGATGACCGAAGTCTATTACTGATACAGATCAAAGAAGCCACGGCGCCCCCGCCGCAGGTTTGCGACGCGCGGCCCGGCCGCGACTTTGCAACTGGCGGGTTGAAGCCATGCACACCCCTCTCGAGGCGAGCCAAAGCGACCAGCGGCGCGCCCTTTCCATGAGCACCCTCGCCTTCACCGTGTGCTTCGCGGTGTGGACGATCTTCTCCATCATCGGCATCCGCATCCGGCAGGATCTCGGCCTCTCGGACACCGAGTTCGGCCTCCTCATCGGCACGCCCATCCTCACCGGTTCGCTCATCCGCGTGGCGCTGGGCGTGTGGGCGGATGTGTATGGCGGGCGCGCGGTGTTCGCCCTCACCATGCTGGCGGCCGCGCTCGCCACCTTCCTTCTCACCTATGCCGCGACCTATCCGCAGTTCCTGCTGGCCGCGCTGGGCGTCGGCATCGCCGGCGGCTCCTTCTCGGTGGGAGTCGCCTAAGTGTCGCGCTGGTATTCGGCGGGCAAGCAGGGCACCGCGCTCGGCATCTTCGGCGCCGGCAACGTGGGCGCGGCCGTCACCAAGTTCCTTGCCCCCTTCGTGCTGGTTGCCTTCGGCTGGCAGATGGTGGCGCAGGTGTGGGCCGCCGCCCTCGTGGTGACGGCCGTGCTCTTCTTCGTCACCACCAAGGATGATCCGGTGCTGGTGGAGCGCCGCCGCCTCGGCATCAAGCCGAAGAGCGCGTGGCTGGAGCTGGAGCCTTTAAAGAACGTCCAGGTGTGGCGCTTCTCGCTCTATTATTTCTTCGTCTTCGGCGCCTTCGTCGCGCTGGCGCTGTGGCTGCCCCAGTATCTCGTCAAGGTCTACGGCCTCGACATCAAGCAGGCCGGCATGATCGCCGCCGCCTTCTCCGTGCCGGCGAGCCTGTTCCGCGCCTATGGCGGGCATCTCTCCGACGTCTACGGCGCGCGGCGGGTGATGTACTGGACCTTCCTCGTCTCCGTCCTCGCCACCTTCGTGCTGTCCTATCCGCCCACCGACTATGTGGTGCGCGGCATCAACGGGCCCATCACCTTCCACATGGAGATGGGCGTCGCCGGCTTCACCGTCACGGTGTTCGTGCTCGGCTTCTTCATGGCGCTGGGCAAGGCAGCGGTCTACAAGCACATCCCGGTCTATTACCCCAACAATGTGGGCGCCGTGGGCGGCCTCGTGGGGATGATCGGCGGCCTCGGCGGCTTCGTTCTGCCCCTCGCCTTCGGCGTGCTCAACGACCTGACCGGCCTGTGGACCAGCTGCTTCATGCTGCTGTTCGTCATCGCGGTCGGCGCGCTCGCCTGGATGCACCTCGCCATCCGCCACATGGAAAAGGAAGCCTCTGCTCCGGCGCTGGCCACGCTGCCCGAACTGCCGGAAATGCAGGGCATGCCGACGCCGGCCCTCCCCGCCCGCAAGGCCGGCGCGGTGCTGACCGACTGGCGGCCCGAGGACAAGACGTTCTGGGCCACGACCGGCCGCGCCATCGCCCGGCGCAATCTGTGGCTCTCCATCCCGGCACTGCTGCTCTCCTTCGCCATCTGGCAAGTGTGGTCGGTGGTGGTGGCGAAGCTGCCGCTGGTCGGCTTCAAGTTCACGACGGACCAGCTCTTCTGGCTCGCCGCGCTCCCCGGCCTCACCGGCGCGACGCTGCGCATCTTCTACTCCTTCATGGTGCCGATCTTCGGCGGGCGGCTCTGGACGACGCTCACCACCTGGTCGCTCATCATCCCCGCGCTCGGCATCGGCTATGCGGTGCAGAACCCGGACACGCCCTACATCGTCCTGCTCATCCTCGCGCTGCTGTGCGGCTTCGGCGGCGGCAACTTCGCCTCCTCCATGGCCAACATCTCCTTCTTCTTCCCCAAGGCGGAGAAGGGCAACGCGCTGGCGCTGAATGCCGGCCTCGGCAACCTCGGGGTCAGCGTGGTGCAGTTCGTGGTGCCGCTGGTCATCACCATGGGCATCTTCGGCACCTTCGGCGGTGATCCGGCGACGGTGAAGACGGCTGCGGGGCCGGCGCCCCTGTGGCTGCAGAATGCCGGCTTCATCTTCGTGCCCTTCATCGTGCTCTCGGCCTTCGGCGCGTGGTTCGGCATGAACGACATCGCCGACGCCAAGGCCTCGTTCCGTGAGCAGTCGGTGATCTTCCAGCGCAAGCACAACTGGATCATGTGCTGGCTCTATACGGGCACGTTCGGCTCCTTCATCGGCTATTCCGCAGGCTTTCCGCTCCTCACCAACATCCTCTTCCCCGAGGTGAACGCGCTCTCCTACGCCTTCCTCGGCCCCCTCGTCGGCGCGCTCGCCCGCTCCGGCACGGGGTGGCTCGCGGACCGCTACGGCGGCGGGCGGGTGACGCTCTTCGTCTTCGTGCTGATGATGGCGGGCGTGTCGGGCGTGCTGTGGGCCATCGGCATGCGGGCGGAGCCCTGGGCCTTCTCGGCCTTCTTCGCGGCCTTCCTGGTGCTGTTCTTCGCCACCGGCGTCGGCAATGCGTCCACCTTCCAGATGATCCCCGCGATCATGGCCAAGGAGATGGACCGCCTGATGCCCGCCGCCGACGCGGAGGCGCGCCGCAAGCAGGCGGAGAAGGAGGCGGCGGCCATCACCGGCTTCACCTCGGCGATTGCCGCCTTCGGGGCCTTCTTCATCCCCAAGGGCTACGGCACCTCCATCGCGCTCACCGGAGGGCCGGAGGCGGCGCTCTGGGCCTTCCTCGGCATCTATGTGAGCTGCCTGCTCATCACCTGGGCCGTCTACACCCGCAAGGGCGGCCTCCTCCACGACATCGAGCGCGGGATCGCCCCGCGCGCCACCCCCCGTCCGGCTGCGGCCGCGTAACGGAAGGCATGATCATGTCCCATTTCCTCGACCGGCTCACCTTCTTCCGCCGCGAGACCGAGCCCTTCGCCAACGGCCACGGCATCGTCACTCACGAGGATCGCTCGTGGGAGGACGGCTACCGCAAGCGCTGGCAGCACGACAAGATCGTGCGCTCCACCCACGGCGTGAACTGCACCGGCTCCTGCTCGTGGAAGATCTATGTGAAGGGCGGCATCGTCACCTGGGAAACCCAGCAGACGGACTATCCCCGCACCCGGCCGGACCTGCCGAACCATGAGCCGCGCGGCTGCGCGCGCGGCGCCTCCTACAGCTGGTATCTCTATTCCGGCGCCCGCGTGAAGTATCCCATGGTGCGCGGCCGCCTGCTCAAGCTCTGGCGTGCCGCCCGCGCCAGGCTCTCCC
>JAEWBL010000687.1 GCA_023391175.1 Pseudomonadota bacterium | reverse complement strand
CGACCATGTCGCCCGCCGCGACAAGCGCCGCTGAGGCCGAGATCCCTAGGGTCATAGCCGTTACGCTTCGCCAAGCACTCCGTACTCTAGATGCGAAAGGCGGCCTCGGCCCCAGGGCCAACCAGGTGGAGCGAAGTACGGCGCGCTCAACGTACCGATACGAGAGGGCAGAAAGGCCGAGCGTAATCACGATCGAACCAGGGATAACGGCGATGTCCCTAGGTACAAGGGATTGCAGAAGAACGATGACGGGCCAATGCCACAGGTACAGCGAGAATGAGATGTCCCCCAAGTAGGTCATCGCGCGGTTGCGCAACGGCGTAGGGGTGAAGTCTTGGCTGGTGGAGGTGCCGGACGCGATGAATAACGCCGCGCCGACGGCGGGGAGCAATCCCATCGGGCCAGGGAATCCGACCGATGGATCAATGATCCATACAGAGGCAACAATGACGGCCAGCCCCAGCCGACTAAGTCCAGCGCGGAGCGCAGAAGACAGCGAGTCCAACATCGGGGCTGCAATCGCGATGGCCGCCCCAATTGCGAACTGGTAACCCCGCGCGAAGGTGGAGAAATAAGCCGACGCAGGAGCGTGCCAGGTC
The DNA here is from genome assembly GCA_023391175.1 of Pseudomonadota bacterium. GTDB lineage: Bacteria > Pseudomonadota > Alphaproteobacteria > Rhizobiales > Xanthobacteraceae > Xanthobacter. The sequence goes on along the minus strand of JAEWBL010000687.1, from coordinate 2,145 downwards.
GCGATGCACGCCCAGGTCAACGATGCCACGCCGACAGACAATGCCGCCCAAAGCAAGCGCTTCCTTAGCTCGAATCGGGAGCTGAGGAGGCTGCCCGCCAGCAGGATAACCACCGGCCAGAGCAGATAGAACTGCTCTTCCACTGACAATGACCAGTAATGCTGAAAAACCGAGACCTGCTCGGACGCAAAATAATCAACTCCGCGGAGGGCGAACACGATGTTGGAGACAAAAACGGCTGCCCACAGACCGTCAACAGCGGACGAAGCCGTTCTCCACGGCCAAAACACGAATGTCGAGATCAGAAGCGTCACCAAGATGACGAGAAGCGCCATCGGCAGGATCCTGCGTGCACGACGCCTATAGAACTCGCCGAAGGAAATCCGGCCATTCCTGGCCATCTCGTCCGCCAAATGACCCGTTATCAAGAATCCGGAAATAACGAAGAATACATCCACACCGATAAATCCCCCGTGGGGGGTGCCGGGCAAGCGCTGGATCAGCGCCAAGTGATCGAATATCACCAGGAGCACCGCGATAGCGCGCAAGACCTGGATGTCGACGCGCAACCTCCGGTGGCTACTAGCCAGGGCCCTTGGCGGTGATGCCTCCTTACCTGCGTACACGCTACTAGACTGAGGGGTCATTCTCACCGCTCCGATGCATGTGTGCGCTTGGCCCTACGAAGGAACACGTCGGCAAGGGCCCGATATGATCTGGAAGGAAGGAAGATCTGCAGAGCAATGCGTCCAGCCAGCTTGCTGCGATAGCAGCCGCTCAGCACAGCAGCCAGGTAAAGGCGGGTTGCCAGAACCCTCGAACCACTCTTGTAAAGGGCCTTTGCCACGTACCAACCCATATCCCCACGCCTGGCCTTTGCGGTTATGGACGCGCCCATGGCATGTAACCAATCCAGCCGGGGCTTTGGATCAAGTGCGTTAGAAACTCGACCAGCCGCAGGCCTGTCCGACCAGATTGCCTGGGGTTGCTCGAGCATCACCAGCCTTGCGCCAGCACGCCCTAGACGTATCGCAAAGTCGGTGTCCTGACCGAACGGGAGTCCGGGCCGGTAGCGAACCCTTGTGGCCAGCCCGCGCTCTAGCACTAACGTCGAAGTTTGCACAAACCCTTGGTCGCAGAGGAGGTATTCCGAGATGTCCTCATCTGGTCTTATAGCCCGAGGCGGCTTCAAGAACTGCACCCCTTCGCCACGGTCGACAATAACGCGGCCATACACAGCGATATCGCCGACGGCGGCTTCCAAGACCTCCACACATTGCGCTATGTGGTCTGCGAGGAAGGTGTCATCCGAATCCAGCATCGCGACGTACTTGCCGCGGGCGCTATCCAGTCCCAGGTTGCGCGCGGCGCAGGCGCCCTGGTTGGCCTGCCTTAGGACGCGCAGGCGGGTGTCCCGTACGGACTGCTCCAGGTTCTCGGCGCCCCCGTCGGTAGAGCCATCATCTACGACGATAACTTCTAGGTTGGCATACGTCTGCCCAAGCGCCGACTCAACGGCGGCCACGACGCTGTTCCGACGGTTATAGAGAGGTATAACCACCGAAACCAGCGGAGAGGGCTTGGCGTCTTGATCCGTCGTCATCGCGCCGGCCGTTTCCGAAGAAATCCAGAGGTCTCAGTGCGGGTCATCAGGCGATAGGCCGCATACGGATTGGTGGTCAGGTATCGCAATCCCAAGCGGCGGGGTTCCTTGACGGTGCGGTAGAGCCATTCCAAGCCTACCGCCTGCATCCAGCGAGGCGCGCGCGGTGAATCACCCGCGAGAAAAGAATAAAGACCGCCACAGGTCTTGATCCAGCCCAGACCCGCCAAGCGTTCGCGATTATGAATGGACCAGAATTCCTGTTTGGGCTTTCCTAGGGCAACCCAGAGCACGTCGGCGCCGCTGGCGACTATCTCCTTACAGATCCTCTCGTCGTCTTCCGGGCCGAAGAAACCGTGATGTCTGCCGGCGATCTGCAGGGCCGGGTACATTCTTCTTATGGCGGCGACCGCGGCCGCATTCTGAGCCTCATTTGCGCCGAGCACATAGAAAGACAGCCCGTGTCTTACCGCCACTTCGGCAGCGTCATGAAAGAAGTCGGTCGTGGCGATTCTTTCCGGCAGAGGTGCTGAGGTTAGGCG
>JAEWBL010000677.1 GCA_023391175.1 Pseudomonadota bacterium | reverse complement strand
GCCCAGCTCTCCGGCGGCGAGCAGCAGCGCGTGGCGGTGGCCCGCGCCCTCGCCCCCGAGCCGCCCATCCTGGTCGCCGACGAGCCGACCGGCAACCTCGACGAGGCCACCGGCCGGCAGGTCATGGACCTGCTGTTCGCCGCCCACCGCGCGCGCGGCACGACGCTGGTGCTCGTCACCCATGATGCGGCGCTGGCCCGCCGCTGCAGCCGGGTGGTGCGCCTGCGCTCGGGGGTGATCGAGGAGGACAGCAAGTCCGGTCTCGAGGTCGCCGCCCGATGAGCCTCGCCTCCCTGCGGCTTCCCGTGCCGCTGCGTCTCGCCCTGCGTGAACTGCGCGGCGCGCGGCGCGGCTTCGGCATCTTCCTCGGCTGCCTCGTGCTGGGTGTCACCGCGATCGCCGGCATTGGCTCCTTCGCGGGCGCCCTCACGCAGGGGCTGGAGCGCGAGGGCCGCGCCATCCTCGGCGGCGATGCCGGCTTCAGCGTCGTCCAGCGGGAGATGACGGCCGAGGAACACGCCAGCCTCGACCGCAATGGCACCCTCGGACGCGTCGCCCTGCTGCGTGCCATGGCCCGGACCGAGGCGGGCGATGCCTCCCTCGCCGAACTCAAGGCGGTGGATGGAACCTATCCCCTCGTCGGAACGGTGGTGCTCGATCCCCCCATGCCCGTCGCGGATGCCTTGAAGGAAAAGGCCGGCGTGTTCGGTGCTGTCGCCGATCCGGTGCTGCTCGGCCGCCTCGGTGTGAAGACCGGAGATCGCATCCGGGTGGGCGAGGCCACCTTTGAGGTCCGCGCCACGCTCACCAGCGAGCCGGACAAGCTCTCCTCCGGGGTCGGCCTCGGCGCCCGCCTCCTCGTCTCGCAAGCGGCGCTGCCCGCCACCGGCCTCATCCAGCCCGGCAGCCTCGTACGCTGGAGTTATCGCCTGCTGCTGGACGACCCCTCGCCACAGAATCTCAAGGCGGTGATGGAAGAGGTGCGCGAGCCCATGGGCCGCGCCGGCTTCGAGGTGCGCACCCGAGACGGCGCGACGCCCCAGCTGGCGCGTAATGTGGGGCGCATCAGCCAGTTCCTCACCCTTGTGGCGCTCACCGCGCTGCTGGTGGGCGGAGTGGGTGTGGCCAACGCAGTTTCGAGCCACCTCGCAGGCAAGCTGGAGGTCATCGCCACGCTGAAGGCGGTGGGCGCGACCCGTCGCGACGTGTTCCTCACCTATGGGGCGGAGATTGGCCTCATCGCCGCTTTCGGAATCGTGATCGGCCTGATGCTGGGCGCGGCGCTGCCCTTCGTCGCCACCGCCGCCATCGGCGCTCTGGTCCCCTTCCCGCTGGAGCCGCAGATCGACTGGCCGGCGCTGGGACGGGCGGCGCTCTATGGGCTGCTGGTGGCCGCCGTGTTCTCGGTGATCCCTCTGGCGCGGGCGCAGGAGGCCCGGGTCTCCGCCCTGTTCCGGGATGCTATCGGCGAGACGCGTCGGCGCATCTCTCTGCCCTATCTGCTGCTCATCGGGGGGCTCGGAGCGGCTCTGGTGGCGCTCGCCCTCCTGACTTCGGACGACAAGCGGGCTGCGGCCGTCTTCCTCGCGGCGGCGGCGGGCGTGTTCGTGCTGCTGCGGCTGGTGGCGTCCGGCCTGATGGCCCTCGCCCGGCGGGCTCCCCGGCCGCGCGATGCGGCGGCCCGGCTCGCGCTCGGAAACATCCACCGGCCCGGCGCGCTGACGCCCTCGGTGGTGCTCTCGCTGGGGCTGGGCCTGTCCTTGCTGGTGGGCGTTTCCCTGGTGGATGCGAGCCTCAACCGCGAGTTGAATGGCCCGGTGCGCGAGAATGCGCCGAGCTTCTTCTTCGTGGATGTGCCCAACAGCGAAGAGCCCGAGTTTCGGGCCTTCCTCGCCGAGCAGGCGCCGGGGGCGGTGGTGAAGTCGGTGCCCATGCTGCGGGGCCGGATCACGCAGGTGAAGGATATTCCCGCCGAGGAGGTGAAGCCGCGCCCCGACGCCGCCTGGGTGCTGCAGAGCGACCGCGGCATTTCATCCTCCGCCACCGTGCCGGACGGCTCAACCGTGGTCGCCGGAAAATGGTGGACGGGGGAGGAGACCGAGCCCCTCGTCTCCTTCGACAGCGAACTCGCCGCTGGCCTCGGCCTGAAGCTCGGCGACACGGTGACGGTGAGCGTCCTGGGCCGCAGCGTCACCGCCCGCATTTTCAATTTGCGGCAGGTGAAGTGGGAGCGGCTCGGCATCAATTTCGTCATGGTGTTCTCGCCCGCGACCTTCGCCGGTGCGCCCTATACGGTGCTCGCCACCCTCGCCTTTCCGGACGGCGGCGACACGGCCCGGGAGATCGCCCTGCTCAAGGCCATGGCCGCCCGCTTTCCAGCCATCACCACGGTCCGGGTGAAGGAGACGCTGGAGGAGGCGCAGAAGATGCTGGACAACCTCTCCCTCGGCATCCGCGCGGCGAGCCTCGTCACCCTCATTACCTCGGTGCTCGTGCTGGCGGGCGCGCTCGCCGCCGGGCGTGAGCGGCGCATCTATGATGCGGTGATCCTCAAGACGCTGGGCGCCACCCGCGGCCGGCTGACCCTGGCCTATGGCCTCGAATATGCCGGGCTCGGCCTGGCCGCCGCCGTGGTTGCCGCTGCGGCGGGCACGGCCGCGGCGTGGGGCGTGGTGACGCAGGTGATGGACATCCCCTTCACCTTCGCGCCACTGGCCGCCTTCGGCGCGATGGCGGCCGCGCTTGCGGTCACGCTGGTGGTCGGGCTTCTCGGCACGCTGCGCGCCCTCTCGACACCGCCCGCGCAGGTTTTGAGACACCTTTAGGCAAGTATTTGTGAACGCGATATTCTTCGTCGGCTCCACGAAATCTTTACCGGCGTCGGGAGAGGAGTGCTACCAAATTGGGCCCCGCCGACGCCTCGCGAATCGGCGCGGACCCGGATGCGCGCCGCTTCCGGCACGATCCCGGACAGACCGGCCGGCACCCCGCCGGACCGCACAGGGAGCAAAAGACATGCGCTCTTTCCGTCAGTTCGCCCTCGCCTCGGCGACGGCCGTCGCCCTCGGCACGGTCTTCGCGGGCGGCATCGCTTCCGCCCAGCCGGCGCCCGCCGCTCCCGCCGACGCCGCGCCCTACACGGCTGAGGACGCCGCGGCCGTGCTCGACGCCCGCCTCGCCGCGCTCAAGACCGTGCTGCGCCTCACCCCCGACCAGGAGAAGCTCTGGCCGCCGGTGGAAGCCTCCATCCGCGACGCGGTGAAGGGCGCCATCGAGCGCCGCGAGAAGCGCCTCGCCGCCCCGCCGCCGGCCACCGTGCTGGACGTGCTCGGCAACGTGGCCGCCGCCGAGCAGGCCCGCGGCAAGGCGCTCGCCAGCTTCGTCGAGGCGGCCAAGCCCTTCGTCGCCGCGCTCACCCCGGCCCAGCGCAATCGCATCCCCACCTTCCTCGGGGTGCATGACAACGGCCAGCAGCCCAACACCTCCGAGCTGTGGATCTTCGAGGAGGAGGAGTGATGCGCGCGCTGACCCTGCTCGCCCTCACGGCTCCGGCACTGGGCGCGCTCGCCACGCCGGCCGCCGCCTTCCCGCTGCCGCAGGCGCCCCAGGTGGCGACGGTCCAGACCGTGGCCGGCGGCTGCGGCATCGGCTTCCATCGTGGTCCGTGGGGCGGCTGCCGTGCCAACGGTGCGGTCTATGTGGCGCCGCGGCCGGTCGTCGTGGCGCCCCGTCCGGTCGTGGTGGCGCCCGTGCGTCACTGCTGGTGGCGGGCCGGCCCCTACGGCTCGGTCCGCGTCTGCAACTGAGGCGCCGCTGAAGCGTTTGCAGGGCGGCGGCCTGATCGCCGCCCTGCCTCTTGCGTCAGAAAACGGCGGCGGTCGTGCCGCCTCGCTCTCGGCAACAGGAGAGACATCATGCGCAAACATATCCTGATCGCCGCTGCCGCCGCCGGCCTCTTCGGGCTCGGCACCGGCGCCGCGGCTGCCTTCCCGGCGCCGCAGCCGCTCGACCGCCTGGCCACCGTCCAGACCGTCGCCGGCGGGTGCGGCATCGGCTGGCACCGCGGCCCCTGGGGCGGCTGCCGCCCGAACTACTGGGGACCGTATTACGGCCCGCGCTACTGCTGGTGGCGTCCCGGCCCGTGGGGTCCCGTACGCGTCTGCCGGTAACGGCGGCCGGACGCTGGACTGACATAGCGTTGACGCCATCCGCCCCGCCCGGTGCGACCACAGGGCGGCCGCCGAACGCTTGATCGGACGGCGCCGCCGTGCCAGCACGGAAAAAACGGCAGGGGAGCGCCATCATGACCAGAGGCGAGGCGGATCTCGTCATCGGCGAGGGGCGGGCGCTCAGCGCCCACCCGCTCAGGGCCGCCGTCCTGAGAGAGCTGCACGCGCGGCCGTTCGTGCCGGTCTCGGCGCCGCGCCGCATGCTCCACGCCGCCTTCCTGCTGGATGCTGCGGGCGCGCAGGCCGACCGCGCCGCGCTCGCGGCCCTCTGCAACGCCCGGGGGCTGCCCGCTCCCGCGCCGGGGGCGAAGTATCACCACGTCTCGTTCGGCGGCGCCGAACTGCGCTGGGAGAGCCACGCCGAGTTCTGCACCTACACCTGGGACCTGCCCTCGCTTGACCTTGCGGAGGGGGGGCTGCCCTTCCAGCCGCCGGCCACGACGCTGGCGAGCCCCTTCGGCGAGGTGCCGCAGCCCGGTCCCCTCTTGGTCGCCATCGATCTCCATCTGTTGCGCGACACCGCCGAGGATTTTTTCCTCGAAAAGGTGTTCGACCGCTCCAGCCTCGCCCGTGCCGACGTGAACGACGGCTTCGCCGAGATCGCCACCGACTTCATGGCCGATCCCTCCGGCTTCGTGCGCATCCTGGTGCGCGACCGTGGCCTCGGGGCGGATGCGTGCGGCGCGCTGGTGCAGCGGGTGCTGGAGATCGAGACCTACCGGACCCTGGCCCTCCTCGGCCTGCCGGAGGCCCAGCGCCTCGCCCCCGAGGTGGCGCGCATCGAGCAGCGCCTCGCCGGCTCGGCCACCGAGATGATGTCGGCCAAGGGCCTGTCCGACAACAACCGCCTGCTGGACGAACTGGTGGCGCTCGCGGCCGAGCTGGAGGCGGGGGCCACCGCCTCGCTGTTCCGGTTCGGCGCCAGCCGCGCCTATATGGAGATCGTGCGGCTGCGTCTCGCCACCATCCGCGAAATGTCGGTGCCGGGCTTCCCGACCTGGCAGCAGTTTCTCGATCGCCGCATGGCGCCGGCCATGCGCACCTGCTTCACGCTGGAGGAACGGCAGGAGAAGATCGCCCAGAAGCTCGCCAATGCGGCCGATCTGCTGCGCACCCGCGTGGACGTGGAGCTGGAGCAGCAGAACCGCGACCTGCTCACTTCCATGAACGACCGCACCCGCCTGCAGCTGCGCCTGCAGCGGACCGTGGAAGGCCTGTCCGTCGCGGCGATTTCCTATTATGTCGTCAGCCTCGTGCATCACCTCGCGGAGGGCATCCACGAGAGCGGTGTCGACGTGAAGACACTCGGCATCCATCTCGACGTGGGGCTGGTGACCGCCGCCGCCGTGCCGCTGGCGCTGCTGGGCGTGTGGTCCGTGGTGCGGCGCATCCGCAACGCCCACGGCGACGGGGAGTGAGCGGCGGGGATCGAAAAGGGGTTAGGGGGAGCGCCGATGGACCACGAGGTCGAATACAACAACCGCGCCCGCGTGCCGGACCATCCCGCCATCTTTGAGCGCTGGGCCCACAGCTCGGCGGCCATGCGCGGCGCAGCGGTGGCGGCCGACCTCGGCGTTCCCTACGGCTCCGGCCCGCGGCAGATCCTCGACATCATCTGGCCGGGCACCGACCGGCAGGCGCCGGTGGTGCTGTTCATCCACGGCGGCTACTTCCAGTCGCTGCATCCGCGCGATTTCACCTTCGCCGCGGCCGGCTGCCTCGCCCATGGCGTCGCCATGGCGTTCGCCGGCTACGACCTCGCACCGCTGGTGCCGGTGGGCACCATCCTCGCCCAGGCGCGCGCGGCGGCCATCACGCTCTACCGCCTTGTCGGCCGGCCGCTGGTGGTGTGCGGCCATTCCGCCGGCGGCCACCTCGCGGCGGCGCTCACCGCCACGTCCTGGCGCGAGATCGACGTGGACACGCCGGACAACCTGATCCCCTCGGGGCTCGGCATCTCCGGCGTCTACGAGCTTGAGCCGCTCGTCCCCACGTCCATGAACAAGGCTTTGCGCCTCGACGAGGGGTAAGCGCAGCGCCTGTCTCCCGC
>JAEWBL010000269.1 GCA_023391175.1 Pseudomonadota bacterium | reverse complement strand
CCGGCGACGGGGCGTGAGCCCCGCCGGCGGTCAGCCGGCGCGCGCCGCGGCCACGCATTGCGCGATGCCGTCCGTATAGGACGTCTTCGCGATGGGGCCGATGGCCCGTTCGAGGGCACTGTCGTCGAAGATGACCGGCGTGGTCATCAGATAGTGCATCTCGACCAGCTCACGCATGACCGGATCGAACAGGCCGGCGAGGCGCAGCATCGTCTTGCCCGCCACCATCAGCTTCGGCGTGCCTCCCGCAAGGGCATAGGCCTGCCGCGCCACCTCCCGCACCGTGATCGTTCCGGCACCGGCGAGATTGTAGGTGCGGCCGAAGGTGTCCTCCCGTTCCAGCAAGGCCCGCACCACAGGACCCACGTCCGGCACGAAGACGAATTCGTGCGGGGTGTCGATGGGCCCCACCACCTTGGCCCGGCGCCCCGCCACGGCGGCGGCGAAAAGGTCGGCCAGGAAGCTCCGGTCAACGCCTGGGCCGTAGAAATCCGGCAGGCGCAGGATCGCGCTCTGGAGCGCGCCGCGCGCGTCGGCCTCCATCAGGATGTCCTCCTGCTCCTTGCGCATCCGCCCCTTGAAGGTGTGTGGGTCGCGCGGATGGTTCTCGTTCACCCGCTCCGCTTGCGGCAGGCCGAAGGGATAGGCGGTGCCGATGAGCAGAACCCGCCGCACCCCTTCCGCCTCGGCCGCCTCGACCACGGCCCGCATGAGACGGGGGTGGAGGTGGAAAGCGTCATAGGGCACGCCCACCATGTGGACGAGCGTATCCATCCCGCGCACCGCCGCGCGCAGGCTTGCGGCATCGTTCGGGTTCCAGATGCGCGGTGAGGCGAGGGGGTGCGCCCCGAAGGCGGCCGAGAGGCCGGCGGCGGAGCGCCCGGCCACCGCGAACGGCGTGTCGGCCGCACTCAGGGCCTGGGCGATGCTCGCACCGATGGCGCCGGTTGCGCCCAGGAGAGCGATTCGGGGCGCGTAGGCCGCTTGCACGGGAGCGGGGGAGATCATATTGGTAATGTCCTGAACAGTGTTCACTAAACATCGTTCATAAACTGAACATCGTTCATGTCAAGCGCCAAGGGTCCGTCGTGTCCGAAGTGAAGTCGTCGTCCCCGCCCGTCGGCGGTTCGCCCCGCGCTCGCCGGAAGGAGGATGCCCACGCACGCATCCTCGCTGCCGCGCGCCGCATCGTGCTCGACCAGGGGTTCGAGGCGCTCACCATGCGAAGGATCGCCGACGCCGCCGGCTATTCCGCTGCGGCGCTCTATCTTCATTTCGAGAATCGCGAGGCCATCGCCCACGAACTGGGCGAGGCCGGCATGCGCGCGCTGCTCGACGGCCTCGCCGAGGCCGGGAAGAGCGCGGACCCGCTGGACCGGCTCAAGGCCCTGGCGCTGGCCTATGCGGCGTTCGGGCGCGCCGAGCCCGAAACCTACCGGCTGATCTTCATGGAGCCGGGCTTCGCGGCCACCGCTCTGGGGGGGAAAGACGCGGCCGGGGCGGCGGCATTTGCGCTCATCGGCGGCGTGTTCCAGGATCTCGCGACCGCCGGACGGCTGAGGACCGGGCTCGACCCGGAGGGCCTTGCCCTCACCTTCTGGATCGTCCTGCACGGCGTGGTCAGCCTGAAGCTGACCTGCTCGGCCTTTCTCGTCGCGCCCGAGGAGGATCTCCTTTCCACAGCCCTCGACAACCTGCTTCACGGAGCCTTGCGCGCGGCCCGCGAACCTTGCCCCCGCCCCCTTTCCCGTCTAAGCGCCTGATATCCGACCCGCTCGGGCGCCCGAGGTGCAGTTGATGCTCCAGTCCCACGACCACCGCAGGCCGCTCCAGAAGCCCCTGCTCCAGAAGCCGAACCTCAAGGACGAGGTGCGTTTCCTGCAGTCGTGGTTCCAGAATCCGCTCAAGACCGGCGCGGTCGCGCCCTCGAGCCCGGCACTCGCCAAGATGATGGCGAGCTATCTCGATCCCAAGATGGACGGCCCGGTCATCGAGCTTGGACCCGGCACCGGCCCGGTCACCAAGGCGCTGATCCAGCGCGGGTTTGCCCCCGAGCGCCTGTTCCTGATCGAGTACAATCCCGAATTCTGCGCCCTGCTGCGCCTGCGCTATCCCGGTGTCACCGTCATCAACGGCGATGCCTACCAGCTCGGCAAGACGCTGAAGGACCGTCTGCCCGGCAAGGCGGTGGGCACCATCTCCTCGCTGCCGCTCTTCACCATGCCGGAGAGCGAGCGCCATCGGATGGTCAACGAGGCGTTCGACCTCTCCCATCCCGGCACGCCCTTCGTGCAGTTCACCTATGCGGTGGTTTCGCCCGTGCCGCTGCTGCCGGGCGCCATCGAGGGCGAGCGCTCCCCGCGGGTGTGGCGCAACATTCCCCCGGCCCGCGTCTGGGCCTATCGCCGGCCCTGATCCTCTTTCCGGCCGGTCCGGCGCCGGACCTCAGTTCGCCGCCGCGAGCGTCGCGGCTGCAAGTCTCGCCGGTGCCGCCCGTGACGGATTTCCTCTATCTGACCCATCCGCAGGTCCAGGTGGACCCGGCTGTCCCCGTGCCGCGCTGGGGGCTGTCGGCGGTCGGCCGTGCGCGCACGCTGGCCTTCGCCGCGCGCTTCGATCTCTCCGGCATCAGCCATGTGATCTCCTCCACCGAGGAGAAGGCGAAGGAGACGGCGGCCCTCATTGCCGCGCCGCTGCGGCTTCCGGTCGTGATCCGCGACGGCATGGAGGAGAACGACCGCTCCGCCACCGGCTACCTGCCCGAAGCCGAATTTCAAGAGATGGCCAACGCCTTCTTCGCCCGCCCCGCGGAAAGCGTGCGCGGCTGGGAGCGGGCGGTGGATGCCCAGGCGCGGATCGTGGCGGCGGTGGAAGCGGCGCTGGCGGCCTTCGGCGGGGCGGGGCAGCGCCTGCTCTTTGTTGGCCATGGCGGGGTGGGTACCTTGCTTCTGTGCCACCTGGCGGGCTACCCCATCTCCCGCGTCCACGACCAGCCACCGGTCGGGGGCGGCTGCTGGTTCCGCGCCGGTCCCGCGCGGCGGCCGGACCGCTGGCGCGCAATGGAGGAGACGGCATGACGCAGGTTGCTCAGGACACCCCGATCCGCGCGGATGTCCGCGACAAGCTCATCGTCGCCCTCGACTATCCCTCCGTTGCCGCCGCCGAGGCCGCCGTGGCGCAGCTCGGCGACGTGGTGAGCTTCTACAAGATCGGGCTGGAGCTGGCGGTTTCGGGGGGCATCGACCTTGCCGCCGACCTCATCGCCGCGGGCAAGAAGGTGTTTCTCGACCTCAAGCTCCACGACATCGGCAACACGGTGGAGCGGGCGACCGCCGCCGCCGCCGAGCGGGGCTTCGACATCCTCACCGTCCATGCCTACCCCATGACCATGGCCGCCGCCGCGCGTGGCGCCGCCGGCAGCAAGCTGGAGGTGCTGGGCGTCACCGTGCTCACCTCCTATGACGATGCCGACCTCGCGGCGACCGGCGTCGTCGGCGGTGTCACGGAAACGGTGCGCCTGCGCGCCGGGCAGGCGCGGGAGGCCGGCATCGCCGGCGTCATCTGCGCCCCCACGGACGCAGCCATGGTGCGCGGCATCCTCGGCCCCGACATGCGGGTGGTGACGCCGGGCGTGCGGCCCAAGGGCGCCGCCGTGGGCGATCAGAAGCGCTTCGCCACGCCGGCCGAGGCGCTGGCGGCGGGCGCCGACCGCATCGTGG
>JAEWBL010000377.1 GCA_023391175.1 Pseudomonadota bacterium | reverse complement strand
CCCTCGCGCGCGGTGCCGAGGAAAGAAGGATCGGCGTGGAAGCGCACCACGTCCCGGCCGGGGAAGGCGCCCTCGAACATGCGGTGCTCCACCTGCCCCACCGCCAGCTCCACCAGCGCCAGCGCATGGAGATGCGGCACGGCGGAGGGGCCGGAAAGGTCGAGCAGGCCCACCAGTTCGCCGAACGGATCGTGGATGGGCGCGGCGGCGCAAGGCCTCGTAGCGTTCGCGGCGGACGGAGAGTTCGCCTTGCGTCAACGGCTCGGCCTTCAGCCGGCCGCCCACGGGCAGGCCGCGCTCGGCGCAGCGGGTCCAGGAGCGGATGATGGGAAGGGCGAGCGCCTGCTCCGCCCCGGGCGCGCCGGAAAAGAACCGGCGGCGGGCGGTGAGCAGCTCGTCCGGCGGGGGCACCGGCGAGAGGGGCGGAAATGGCGCAGGCATTCGTCCCTCGGCTCGTCTCGCTTCCCTGACGCGACATTATCGGCGCCGACTGTCGCATTTTGCGACAGGTGTCGCGGCACCCTGTTCTTATGCGCGACAGTCTCGCACGACTATTCGCCGGCCGTAAAGTCGGGCTTCTGCGTAGGCCCGCGAGGTGCCGTCAAAATCAAGTTTTCACAGCATCTTCCCGCACCGCAAATAAAGGCGTGCGGCGCACATTCGAGAACTGGCACGACCGGTGCAAATCCTCCGGCACCATCACGGGAGGAAAAAATGAACAGCCCCGCCTTTCTTTCGAGCGCCCACACCTCGCCCTTCAAGCCCCGCTACGGCAACTTCATCGGCGGCACCTTCGTCGAGCCGGTGAACGGCCGCTACTTCGAGAACACCTCCCCCATCACCGGCAAGGTGATCTGCGAGGTTCCCCGCTCCGACGAGCACGACATCGAGCGCGCGCTTGACGCCGCCCACGCCGCCAAGAAGGCCTGGGGCCGCGCCTCCGCCGCTGACCGTGCGCTGGTGCTGCTCAAGATTGCCGACCGCCTGGAGGCCAACCTCGACCTCCTCGCCCGCGCCGAGACCTGGGACAACGGCAAGCCGATCCGCGAGACGACCCTGGCCGACATCCCGCTGGCCATCGACCATTTCCGCTATTTCGCCGCCTGCGTCCGCGCCCAGGAAGGCACGCTGGGCGAGATCGACCACGACACCATCGCCTATCACTATCACGAGCCCCTCGGCGTGGTGGGCCAGATCATCCCCTGGAACTTCCCCATCCTGATGGCCGCGTGGAAGCTCGCCCCGGCGCTCGCCGCCGGCAATTGCGTGGTGCTGAAGCCCGCCGAGCAGACCCCCGCCTCCATCCTCGTGCTCGCCGAGCTGATCGCCGACCTTCTGCCCCCCGGCGTGCTCAACATCGTCAACGGCTTCGGCCTTGAGGCCGGCAAGCCGCTGGCCTCCTCGCCGCGCATCTCCAAGATCGCCTTCACCGGCGAGACGGGCACCGGCCGGCTCATCATGGGCTACGCCGCGCAGAACCTCATTCCGGTGACGCTGGAGCTGGGCGGCAAGTCGCCGAACATCTTCTTCTCCGACGTGGCGGCCGAGGACGACGACTTCCTCGACAAGGCGGTGGAAGGCTTCGTCATGTTCGCCCTCAACCAGGGCGAAGTCTGCACCTGCCCGAGCCGCGCGCTGGTGCAGGAGAGCATGTTCGACAAGTTCATGGAGAAGGCGCTCGCCCGCGTCGCCGCCATCAAGCAGGGTTCGCCGCTCGATCCCTCCACCATGATCGGCGCGCAGGCCTCCTCCGAGCAGATGCACAAGATCCTCTCCTACATCGACATCGGTCGTGCGGAAGGCGCGCAGGTTCTGGCCGGCGGCGAGCGCAACGTGCTCACCGGCGAGCTGGCGGACGGCTTCTACGTGAAGCCCACCGTCTTCCTCGGCAAGAACAACATGCGCATCTTCCAGGAAGAGATCTTCGGCCCGGTGGTCTCCGTCACCACCTTCAAGGACGAGGAAGAGGCGCTGCACATCGCCAACGACACCCTCTTCGGCCTCGGTGCCGGCGTGTGGACCCGAGACGGCTCGCGCGCCTACCGCGTCGGCCGCTCGATCGAGGCGGGCCGCGTGTGGACCAACTGCTACCACGCCTACCCGGCCCACGCGGCCTTCGGCGGCTACAAGCAGTCCGGCATCGGTCGCGAGACCCACAAGATGATGCTCGACCACTACCAGCAGACCAAGAACCTCTTGGTCAGCTATTCGCCCAAGAAGCTCGGCTTCTTCTGATCGGCGATCCCGAGATCATTTCAACGCTCCCCGAAAACGTTGAAATGATCCGGTCTTTGTTGCGACGCGTTTTCTTCACGCGAACCGGTCTCCCCTTCGCTCGAAAACGCTCCAGACTTGCCCCCTCCCGGGGCTTCACCGGGGGTGGCCGTGGCCCCGCGCGCGTTAAGTTTCACCGTCCCATCGGCGCGCGCGGTGGCCTCAAAAAGCGGCCATCCCCGGCTTTTCCTTTGCGTGAGTGACTAAAGAAAAACACGGAGGGCCGACAGCCATGCGCTTCGACCGCAGACCCGTTTCCCCCGGGTCTGCGGCGTCGGTGGTTGTGCGGCTGGCGTTATTTGGCGTTGTTTTCGCTCAGACGCCGCGCGGGCTTCACGCGTTGTTTTCGCTCAAGCGCCGCGCGGGCTTTAGGCGTTGCCTCCGCTCAGACGCCGCGCGGGCTTCAGGCGTTGCCTTCGCTCGGACGCCGCGCGGGCTTCAGGATTTCAGCCGGTCGAAGGTGCGGCCCATCTCCTCGCGGCTCACATGGGCGATGATGGCGGGGTCGAGCACGTCCGCGCCGGCGCGGAAAGCGCCCTCGGCGTCGGGGTGGGAAAGCGCGATGCGCAGCGCGCCGAGGAGATCGTAGAGCGCCCAGGGCTTGCCGGCATCGCGCAGGGCCGATTGCAGCGCCCCCTGCACCAGCGCCCGCACGGTACGGTGGCTCTCGGAGACCGGCACCTCGTCCGCCTCCCCCTCCAGCGCGGCGATGCAGGCCTCGGCATCGAACGAGACATGGCCGCGACAGGCCAAAGGGCGCACCGGATAGATCACGCAGATGCCCTCGGCGAGGAAGGGGCATTCCCCACCCAGCGCCATGGTGCCGGACGTGGCCGCCGACGCCCCCTGCGCGGCGGCGAGACGGGCGGGCAAATCGATGCCCACCTTGCGGAAGCCCTCGGACATGGCGCGGACATAGCGCGCCACCATCAGCACTTCCGGCATGGTCGCCGCCACCTGGATGCGGCAGCAAGTGCCGCAGCCCTTGTGGCAGGCGAGCGGCGGCAGATCCTTCGTCTGCTCGTTGACATTGTGCTCGTAGCTGGAAAAAGCCTGCATCCAGAGGCGATCGAGAAGCTCGGCCGAGGCCGCGTGGGCCTCAAGCGTCGCGCCGAAGGCGGCATGCTGGGCGCGGAAGAAGGCGGCGGGGCCGTCGGATGCGGTCTCCGGCTCAGAAGCGATCGCCACGGCAAGCCTCCAAAAATGCGTCGCGCCCCAAACGGGCGATCCGGCACGCTGGCGAAAAGCCGCAGCCGGAGCATTGAGATGGAACAAGCTATGTACGATCGGGAATAGCCGACAAGTCCGGGAATCTGCGTAGAGCCCCGCCCTCCCGTGTCCGGAGAGGGCGGGGACGTGCCCTCAGAAGTAGGTCGCCACCCCGGTGGTGTGTTCCACGGAGGGGGGAGAGACGAAGTAGGGGCTGACGAGGCGGCGCCATTCCTGGAACTCGGGCGAGTTGCGGAAATGGACCATGTGGTCCTCGACGCTCTCCCAGGTGACCAGCAGGGTATAGCGCGTGGGCGTCTCGACGCCGCGGGCCAGCGACATGCCGATGCAGCCGCGCGATTTCTGGAAGTGGGGCGCCGCCTCCCTCACCGCCGCCTCGAAGGCCGCCTCGGAGCCTTCCTTGATGTCGAGCGTGGCAACCTCATAGACCATGTGCGCTTCCTTGCGTGATACGGCGGCCGTCCGCGCCGCCGGCGGCGGAGATTAAGGCGTCTGGCGTCTCAAGCAAACCTTGCCAAGCACGGCGGGACACGGCACATCCGCTCGATCGATTGCGAACGCGAGCATTGCCATGGCCCACTGGCTCTACAAGTCCGAACCCTTCAAATGGTCCTGGGAGATGCAGGTGAAGGCGGGCGCCAAGGGCACCCACTGGGACGGGGTGCGCAACCACCTCGCCAAGCAGCAGTTGCTCGCCATGAAGATCGGCGACACCGGCTTCTTCTACCATTCCAACGAGGGCAAGGAGATCGTCGGCATCGTCGAGGTCATCAAGGAGGCCTATCCCGACCCCTCCGAC
>JAEWBL010000299.1 GCA_023391175.1 Pseudomonadota bacterium | reverse complement strand
GATGACGGCGGTGCCGACGCCCGACCACACCACGGTCACGCCGACAGCCTTGAGCTGGGCGATGACCTGGGCGGTCATGTCGTAGGCCGCGACCGCACCGGTGGTGTAGTCGTAGATGCCCGTGCCGCCCAGCGAGGGGCTCACCAGGATGCCAGTGGCGATGGCGCCGACGATGCCACCGATGCCGTGCACGCCGAACACGTCGAGAGCGTCATCATAGCCCAGCGCGTTCTTCACGGCGGTGCAGAAGATGAAGCAGATCGGCGAGACGACGAGGCCGAGGACCAGCGAGCCCATGATGCCGGCGAAGCCCGACGGCGGGGTCACGGCGACGAGACCGGCGACGATGCCCGAGGCGAGGCCGAGCATGGAGGGCTTACCCTTCACCAGCCATTCCACGAACATCCAGGACATGCCGGCCGCGCAGGTGGCGATGAAGGTGTTCATCATCGCGAGGGCGGTGGTGGCATTGGCCTCGAGGTTCGAGCCGGCGTTGAAGCCGAACCAGCCGACCCACAGGAGGGAGGCGCCGACCATGGTGAGCGTCAGGGAGTGGGGCGAGAGCGCTTCCTTGCCGAAGCCCAGACGCTTGCCGACCATGATGCAGGCCACGAGACCGGCGATACCGGCATTGATGTGCACCACGGTGCCGCCGGCGAAGTCGATGGCGCCGAGCTGGAAGATGTAGCCCGAGTCCGCGTTCACGGCGTCGAGCGCAGCCTGCGCGGCGGCCTTGGCGGTGCCGTCAGCGGCGGCGGCGAGGGCCTTGGCGGCGGCATCGATCGCATCCGGGCCGGCCCAGTACCAAACCATGTGGGCAATGGGGAAGTACACGAAGGTGACCCACAGCGGCACGAACAGCACCACGGCGGAGAACTTCATGCGCTCGGCGAAGGCGCCGAAGATGAGGGCCGGGGTGATCATGGCGAAGGTCATCTGGAAGGCGATGTACACCCACTCCGGAATGGCCACGCCCACCGAGAAGGTGGCGGCGAGGGATTCGCCCGTGACGCCGGAGAGGAACGCCTTGGAGAAGCCGCCGATGAAGGGCGAGCCGCCGGTGAAGGCGAGCGAGTAGCCGTAGAGCACCCAGATCAGGCCGACGATGCACACGCTGTAGGCGACCTGCATCAGCACGGAGAGCATGTTCTTGGCGCGCACGAGGCCGCCGTAGAACAGGAACAGGCCGGGCACCGACATCATCAGCACCAGCAGCGCGGACGTGAGCATCCAGGCGACGTCGCCCTTGTTCACGGTGGGGGCGGCTGCAGCGGCGGGAACGGCGGTCGCGGCGTCAGTCGCCGGCGGGGCCGTCTGGGCCAGTACCGGCGCGGCTACCGCCAGCGCCAGAAGAAGCGCGGGAACCCCCACGCGGGACCACGTCTTGGACGTCATGGATGAATGCTCCGTGAAAGAGATGAGGCTCAAAGGGCGTCGGCGTCGGTCTCGCCGGTGCGGATGCGCACGGCGTGCTCGATCGGGATGACGAAGATCTTGCCGTCGCCGATCTGACCGGTCTTGGCGGACGCGGTGATCGCCTCCACCACCTTGGAGACCTGGTCGGCGGACACCGCGACCTCGATCTTCAGCTTCGGCAGGAAGCTCACGGCGTATTCGGCGCCGCGGTAGATCTCGGTGTGGCCCTTCTGACGCCCGTAGCCCTTGACCTCGGTCACGGTGAGGCCGTGTACACCGATACCGGTGAGGGCGTCGCGCACCTCCTCCAGCTTGAATGGCTTGATGATGGCCATGACGATCTTCATGGATCGGTCCCTGTCCCCTGATGCCGCTGCGCTTCGCATGAAGCCCGAGCGGTGTTTCTCGCGGCGGCTTCGCCGAGCGGGTCGGGGAGATCCGCGCCGCGGCTGGCAAGCCTGCGGCCAGAGGAATCAAGTACCGTGCCAAGAGAGTGGCAAGGCGGCGGATGCCGGGAGTCCCGTGCATATTTTTCCGCCACGGCGCGCGCCGCAGGGGCTTCGCCGCCTGCTCGCCGCTTTTAGTGCCTATTTTTTAATCTTAGCGCCCAAGGGAACGACACATATCGTTCGCACTTGCGTGATGACGCACTGCGGCGCCGAAGACGACGCCTGCCTATGCGCGCGGCGTTACCGGCCGCATGAGGCCTTCCTGTGCCGCCGAAGCAACCAGAATCCCGTCTCGGGTGAACAGCTCGCCGCGGCAGAACCCACGTCCGGCCGAGGCTGCCGGGCTTTCCTGGGTGTAGAGCAGCCAATCGTCGGCGCGGAACGGGCGGTGGAACCAGAGCGCATGGTCGAGGCTCGCCACCTGCACGTCCTCATCGAACACGGACTTGCCGTGGGGCAGCAGCGCCGCCTGCAGCAGGGACAGATCGGAGGCGTAGGCGAGCACCGCCTGATGAATGGGCAGATCGTCCGGCAGCGGGCCGCGGGCGCGGATCCAGATGCTCGGCCGGGCGCCCGCTGATCCGAGATAGGACATGTCCAGGCTGGTGGGCTTCACCTCCAGCGGCCGGTGCGCCATCCAGTCGCGGCCGGCGGCGCCGGGGAAGCGGGCGAGCAGGCGATCCCGCCACACCTCGTCGCCGGGCAGATCCTCGGGCTGGGGCACGTCGGGCATCTGGCTCTGGTGGGTGAAGCCCTCCTCGGGCTTCTGGAACGACACCGACATGCTGAAAATGGCTTCGCCATGCTGGATCGCCACCACCCGGCGGGTGGTGAAGGAGCGGCCATCGCGGATGCGGTCCACGTCGTAGATGATGGGGACGGTCGGGTCGCCACCGAGCAGGAAATAGCCGTGCAGCGAGTGGGTGACGCGTGCGGCCGCCACCGTGCGGCGGGCGGCGACGAGGGCCTGGGCGATCACCTGCCCGCCGAACACCCGGCCCCCGGTGGGCGATACGCTGCGCCCCCGGAACAGGTTGATCTCGAGCGGCTCGAGGTCAAGGATGCCGAGGAGCTTCTCCACGTCGGGATTCTGGGCGGTCATGCGGGGGGCTCGCCGACGGCAGCGCGCCCTCGGGGCGGCAGCGTCAATAGGTGGAACGGGATGCGGGTCGCGCGGTTCAGTCGAGGGCAGGACGCCACGCCCACGCCTCGACCGTCAACCACAAAACGTCAGCTGGCTCCCCTATAGGCGAGCCGATCGGCCTTGGTCCGCGTACAACGAGAACAATCAGTAGGAGTGAAGGTCATGGGCTCCCCGAACGCACCGCTTCCGGAGACCGGCTGGTCCGCAAAACCGGCCGCCGCACATCTTGCGCCAGCGGAACGGGCGGATGTCGCCATCGTCGGCGGCGGCCTCGCGGGTCTGAGCCTCGCCCTCGCCCTGCGCCAGGGCCTCGGCCCGGACGCCGACATCGCCCTCTACGATCCCACCCTCTCCCGTGCCGGGCTCGACGACGGCCGCTGCTCCGCCATCGCCGCGTGCGCGCGCCGCATGCTCACCAGCCTCGGCGTGTGGCAGGAGCTTGCCGGCAAGGCTGAGCCCATGCGCACGATGGTGGTGACGGACAGCCGCACCAAGGACGTGGCGCGCCCCACCTTCCTCACCTTCGACGGCGACGTGGAGCCGGGTGAGCCGTTCGCCTTCATGGTGCCGAACCTCGATCTGCAGCAGGCGCTGGTGGCCGCCGCCCGCTCCGCCGGCATCGATCTGCGCGAGGAGGCCGTGACCTCCTTCCGCAGCGAGGGCGGCGGCGTGGAATTGGCCTCCGCCTCGGGCGCACCGCTGCGCGCCGGCCTGCTGGTGGCGTGCGACGGCGCGCGCTCGCGCATCCGGGAGATGGCCGGCATCTCCACCGTCTCGTGGGGCTACGGGCAGAGCGGGATCACTTTCGTGGTGGAGCACGAGCGCCCGCACGAGGGCCGCGCCGAGGAGCATTTCCTGCCCGCCGGCCCGTTCGCCATCCTGCCTCTGCCGGGCAACCGCTGCTCGGTGGTGTGGACCGAGCGCACCGCCGATGCCGAGCGCCTTCTCGCCTTGCCGTCCGCCATCTTCCAAGAGGAGCTGGAGCAGCGCTTCGGCCATCGCCTCGGCTGGGTGAAGCCGGTGACGAAGCCCCGCGCCTATCCTCTCGGCTTCGCCATGGCCCGCGCCTTCATCGGCGACCGCCTCGCGCTGGTGGGCGATGCCGCCCATGTCATCCATCCCATCGCCGGGCAGGGCCTCAACATGGGCCTGCGCGATGTGGCCGCTCTCGCCGAGGTGGTGACGGATGCCGCCCGCGTCGGGCTCGACTTCGCCTCCCCCAGCGTGCTGGAGCGCTACCAGCGCTGGCGGCGGTTCGACACCTTGGCCATGGGCGTCGCGACAGACGGGCTCAACCGGCTGTTCTCCAACCATTCCGACGCCCTGCGCGCCATCCGCGACGTGGGCCTCGGGCTGGTGGACCGGCTGCCGCGCCTCAAGGGCCTGTTCATCAAGGATGCGGCCGGCCTCACCGGCGAGGTGCCGAAGCTGCTCCGGGGCGAGACGCTCTAGAGGCGCGCGCTTCGCCATCTTGCCCTGCCCGGCCCCGCCTGCGAAAAGCCCGGCATGATCGTTCTCGACGATATTTCCCTGCGCCTCGCCGGGCGCCTGCTCATCGACCATGCCTCCGTCGCCCTTCCCGAGAACGCGCGCGTGGGCGTGGTCGGCCGCAACGGCTCGGGCAAGACCACCCTGTTCAAGGCGCTGGTGGGTGAGCTGGAACTGGAGTCCGGCGCCATCCGCCTGCCCAACCGCACCCGCATCGGCCGCGTGGCGCAGGAGGCGCCGGCCGGGCCGGACAGCCTCATCGAGCGCGTACTGGCCGCGGATACCGAGCGCGCGGCGCTGCTGCATGAGCGTGAGACCACGCAGGACCCCAACCGCATGGGCGAGATCGAGATGCGGCTCCTCGACATCGGCGCCCACGCGGCGCCGGCGCGGGCGGCCACCATCCTCGCCGGCCTCGGCTTCGACGAGAGCGCCCAGCAGCGGCCCTGCTCGGAATTCTCCGGCGGCTGGCGCATGCGCGTGGCCCTCGCCGCTTTGCTTTTCACCGAGCCGGACCTGCTGCTCCTCGACGAGCCCACCAACTATCTCGACCTTGAAGGCACCCTGTGGCTGCAGGACTACCTCGCGCACTATCCGCGCACGGTGATCCTCATCTCCCATGACCGCGACCTTCTGGACGAGAGCGTCGATCACATCCTCCACCTCACCGGCCAGAAGCTGACCCTCTACAAGGGCGGCTTCACCTCCTTCGACCGGCAGCGGCGCGAGCGGCTGCTCTTGGACCAGAAGGCGCGCAAGAAGCAGGAAATGCAGCGCGCCCACATGGAATCCTTCGTCGCCCGCTTCCGCGCCAAGGCCACCAAGGCGAAGCAGGCCCAGTCCCGCCTCAAGGCCCTCGCCCGCATGGAGCCCCTGGCCGCGCAGGTGAGCGAGGAGGCGGCGGCGATCTCCATCCGCCATCCGGAAAAGCTGCTCTCCCCGCCCATCGTGGTGCTGGAGAAGGTGGCGGTGGGCTATGTGCCCGGCCGGCCCATCCTCCAGAATCTCAACCTACGCATCGACGAGGACGACCGCATCGCCCTCCTCGGCCCCAACGGCAACGGCAAGTCCACCTTCGCCAAGCTCCTCGCCGACCGGCTGAAGGAGGAAAGCGGCCGGGTGGTGCGGGCCGACAAGCTGGAAGTTGCCTACCTCGCCCAGCACCAGATCGACGAACTGATCCCCGGCGACAGCCCCGCCCAGCATGTGCGCCGCC
>JAEWBL010000240.1 GCA_023391175.1 Pseudomonadota bacterium | reverse complement strand
CTCCATTGCCGGAAACGGGGAGACCGCCGTGGTTCCTGATGGGCCCGGCCTGGTGGGGGGGGCGGGCCCTACCGGGCGGCTGCTGGGCGCCGAGCTGCGGCGCCGGGGCGTCGACAGCCTCATCATCGATGCCCACGACGCGCCCCTGGCGTGGGACCGGGCCACCGTGGTGCATCCCCGCTCCATCGAGGTGTTCGACCACCTCGGCATCGCCGTTCCGCTCATCGATGCGGGGGTGAAGCAGCGCATCGCGCGCATCCATGCCGACGGCGCGGTGCTGGGCGAGATCGACCTCACCCTCGCCGGCAGCCGCTACGCCTACAACATCGGCATCTCCGAAGAGGTGACGGAGCAGATCCTCACCGACTATCTCGGCCGCCTCGGCGGCGGGGTAACGCGCGGCACGAAGCTGGTGGACCTCGAGCCGCACGGCGACGGGGTCGTGGCCATGCTGGAGAACGGCGGCGAGACCAAGGTCGTGCGCGCCCGCTGGGTGGTGGGCTGCGACGGCCACCGCAGCGCCGTGCGCACCCTCGCCGGCATCGGCCAGGACGGCCATCCCATCGAGGAACCGTGGGCGGTGTTCGACGCCACGATCCCCGATTTTCCCCACCCGTTCGAGGCGAACTACGCCTATCTGGACGACATCCCCCTCATCCTCACCGCCCTGCCGGGCCAGCGCTGGCGCGCCTATGTGCGGCCGAGCGGGCCGGACAGTGATCTGGTCGCGGACGCAACGGCCACCCTTGTGCGCTACCTGCCGGACGCGCGTTTCGCTGATGTGGCCAATCCCATTCGCTTCCAGTGCTATACGCGGGTGGCGCAGAAATACCGGTCGGGCCGCCTCCTGCTCGCCGGCGATGCCGCCCACACCTGCAGTCCCATTCAGGGCCATGGCATGAACAGCGGCATCCAGGACGCTTTCAATCTCGCCTGGAAGCTCGCCCTGGTGGCGCAGGGCCATTGCGCCGACACCCTGCTCGACAGCTATGAGGCCGAGCGCCGGCCCATCGCCCAGCGCATCACCGCCTCGGGCGATGAGGCCGACAGCGCCCAGATGCTCAAGGACGCCGCCGATCGGCAGGCGCGCAACGCCTTCATCAGGGAAGTGTTCGCCGATCCGGAAAAGCGCCACCACGAGGCGGTGGCCGAGGCCGAGCTGGACGTGGACTATGGCGCCTCCCCCATCGTGGTGGGGCAGGCGGGTGCGGGTCTGGCAGCCGGCCAGCGCCTGCCCGACCGCATCCCCATGGGCACGGCGGACGGCGAGGCGCTGATGCTGGATGATCTCGTCAACCGCACCGGCCACACCCTCCTGCTGCTCGGCGGCGCGCGGGCGCGGGGCGAAAAGGTCGCTGCCCTCTACCGGGCTCTGGTGGAGCGCGCCGCCGCCCCCCTCTATGGCGCCAGCTTCGCGGCGGCGGTGGCGAGCGACGGCGGGCCGGGTGTCGCCAGCCTCTCCCCCGACGATGCCGCGCGGCTGGGAATCGAGGACGTCACCCTGCTGGTGGTCCGGCCGGACGGCCATATCGGCCTGAGGGCCGATTCCGGGCACGAGGCGGCACTCGTATCCTACGGACTGAAGCTGGGGATTAAAAGGTAATCAGATGCGGTCGAGACGGAGTTCGGCACGGACGGGGTGCCGAACTCCACCGATTCCCCTCCCGGCAACCCGGTGCAACCCACCGATATCGGGGTGTTAGCCGGGGGTGTCAGGTCACAGGAAGGGCTTTCCTCCGGTGACGGCGATGGTTGCGCCGGAGACATAGCTCGAGCGCGGATCGGCCAGCATCACATAGGCCGTCGCCAGCTCCGCCGGCTGCCCCGGCCGGCCCATGGGCACTGATTTTCCAAAGTTTTTCACCGCCTCCTCCGGCATGGTGGAGGGGATCAGCGGCGTCCAGATCGGCCCCGGAGCTACCGCATTGACACGGATGCCTCGTGGGGCGAGGGATTGGGCAAGTCCTGCCGTGAAATTATGGATCGCGCCCTTGGTCGTGGCATAGGCAAGCAAGGTTGGATTGGGGTTGTCCGAGTTGATGGAGGCGGTGTTGATGATGGAGCCGCCGTTCTTCATATGTCTGAGCGCGGCTTTGCTCAAATAGAACATAGCGTGAATGTTGACTGCGAAGGTGTGGGCCCATTCCTCATCCGGAATATCTTCAATCTTGTCGAAGGTTGCCTGGTGGGCGGCGTTGTTGACCAGGATGTCGAGCCCGCCCAGCGCCTCCGCCGCATCATCCACCAGCCGCCGGCAGAAAGCAGGGTCGGAAATGTCGCCGGCGGCCAGAATGGCCGTCTGTCCGGCCTCCTCCACCAACCGCCGCGTCTCCTCCGCGTCCTCGTCCTCCTCCAGATAGGCGATGCAGATATCCGCCCCCTCGCGGGCGAAGGCGAGGCACACGGCGCGGCCGATCCCGCTGTCGCCGCCGGTCACCAAAGCCTTGAGGCCTTTCAGTTTTTCGGAGCCCACATAGCTGGTCTCGCCGTGGTCCGGGCGCGGGTCCATGGCTTCGGTGAGGCCCGGCATGGGCTGCTGCTGCGCCGGCAGCGGGGGCGTGGCGGCATGGTCCATCGTGGTGCTCCCGTAAGCTCGTGAGGCAAAGAAGAATAACCGGGCTCGGATGCCAGGGTTCCTCCTAGGCCGCGTCCGCGGCGTGCCAGGCGGAGAGAATCTCTTCCGTGTCAGCCACTTCCACCTGCATCGAGAGGCGCTGCGACAGCATGGCCAGCACCGCATCGTGACCGGCATCGGACGAGGAGCAGACGGCATCCCGCGCCACCACCACGCGGTAGCCGTAGTCCACCGCATCGAACAGGGTGGCGAGGATGCAGACATCCGTCTCCGCGCCCGACAGCACCAGCGTGTCTGCACCAAGATGGGCCAGCGTCGGCAGAAGAGTCGGGGAAGAAAAGGCGGAGTAGCGTGTCTTGTCGACCAGCCGCCCGGGCGGGGTGAACCGCCTCAACTCCGGCACCAGTTCCAGAAGCTCCGGCGCCAGTTCCTGCTGCGTCACCTCGCGCCACTTGCCGTAGAGGTGGCGCCACGTTCCCGGCAATGCCTCTGGAGCGTGGGGCGGAATGAAGCGGGAGAACAGCGTGCGCTCGGGCGCCCGGGCCGCCAGCTCCACGATCAACGGAAGGATACGCGGCGCCCAGGGCGTCGGCCACGGCCCGCCGGGGGCGAACAGTTGCTGCATATCCACGCACAGATGCACCGCGCGGGGGCCGATGGCACGTCTCAGTCCCTGTCCCATTCATTCCTCCGGGGGCGGGGCGCTCTCGCCGGCCCTGCCCGTGGGTTGGTCCGCCCCGCGCTTGCCGATGCCGACGATGGCGGCCTCCCGGGTCGGATAGGGGCCGGCCGCGGGCGTGCCGTCCGGGGCGACGGCCCACCAGCCCGGCATGACGCCGAGGCGGCCGGCGTCGGCCTCGGAAACGAGTCGCGGTTCGAGCGTCATGGCGCCTCCTCGCCGCCCGCAACCGGCGGGCGTGTCCGGCTCAACGGCCCGGCGCGGGGGCGGGTTCCGGCACCGGACGCCGCGACAGGTGGACAGCCCCGGTGCTGCTGTGCATTTTAGCCCCTCCCGGAGGGGGTGACGGCGGCGCCGCCGCCGTGGACCGGGTACGGAGAAGTTGCGTGGCGGAATTCAGCGGACGCAGGGCCGAAATCCTCGCGGTCATCGCAGAAGAGGCATCCATCGATCCGGCCATCGTCGACGCCGAGACCAGCGTCGCGGACCTCGGGATCGGGTCGCTCGATATGGTGGAGCTGATCTTCAAGATCGAGGAACGCTTCGGTATCGAGGTGCCGTCCCAGGGTGTGCTCGAAAGCAATGACGTGAAGGTCTTCGCCTTGCTAGAAGCCGTCGAGCAGCTCATCGACGCCAGAGCCGCCAAGGTTTCCACGGCGCAGCCGGCCCGATGAGCCGCAGGGTCGCCATCACCGGCATCGGTGCCGTTTCCGCCCTCGGCCTCGGCATACCCGCCCATCTCGCAGCCCTGCAGGAGGGGCGCGGCGGCATCGGCCCGCTCACGTTGGTGCCGCGGGAGCAGGTCAAGACGCGGGTGGTCGGGGAAGTCCCGGGCTATTCGGCCGAAGCGCACTTCACCCCGCGACAGATTTCCACGGTGGACCGGTCCGGCCAGTTCGCCCTCCTGGCGGCAGCCGAGGCGATGACCGAGGCGGCGGGCGCCACCGAGGGCGTATCGCCGCAGAAGGCCGGCGTCATCTTCGGCGCGGCGGTGGGCTGCCAGACTCTGGAAGAGGGCTATGTGCGCATCCTGCGGGATGGCACGCGCCCGCTGCCCTTCACGGTGCCGCGCGTCATGCCCTCGTCGGCGGCCAGCCAGATTTCCATGGCCTATCACATCACCGGGCCAAGCTTCAGCACCGCCTCGGCCTGCTCCTCCGCCGCCCACGCCATCGGCCTCGCCTTCCAGATGATCCGCGGCGGGATGCTGGACATGGCCGTCACCGGCGGCTGCGAGGCCCCGCTGACGCTGGGCATGGTGAAGAGCTGGGAGGCGCTGCGCGTGCTCGCTTCCGACACCTGCAGGCCCTTCTCCAAGGACCGCAGCGGGCTGGTGCTGGGCGAAGGCGCGGCGGTGCTGGTGCTGGAGGAGATGGAGCGGGCAAAGGCCCGCGGCGCCACCATCCTCGGCGAAGTGCTCGGCTTCGGCATGACCGCCGATGGCGCGGACCTCACGGCGCCCGACGCCTCGAGCACCGCCCGCGCCATTGCCGCGGCGCTGGACGACGCGGGGCTGGATGCCGGCGCGGTGGATTATGTCGCGGCCCACGGCACCGGAACGGTGCTGAACGATAAGACCGAGACCACCTCGCTGCGCACGGTGCTGGGCGACCGGCTGGCCAAGGTGCCGGTCTCCTCGCTCAAGTCCATGACCGGGCACTGCTTCGGCGCCTCGGGGGCGCTGGGCGTGACGGCGGCGTTGCTCGGCATGCGCAACGGCTTCCTGCCGCCCACGCTGAATTTCCGCGAGCACGATTCCGAGTGCGACGTGGACTGCGTGCCCAACGCGCCGCGGGCGGCCTCGGCGGAAATCGCCCTCGTGAATGCCTTCGCCTTCGGCGGCCTGAACGCGGTGCTCGCGCTCAGGGCCGCCTGAAGGGGGTCAGTCCACCGTCAGGCGGATCTCGCCGACGCCCTCGATGCCGCCCTCCAGCACGTCACCCTTGTGCACGGGGCCGACGCCCGCCGGAGTGCCGGCGAAGA
Organism: Pseudomonadota bacterium; assembly: GCA_023391175.1. Taxonomy (GTDB): domain Bacteria; phylum Pseudomonadota; class Alphaproteobacteria; order Rhizobiales; family Xanthobacteraceae; genus Xanthobacter. The sequence goes on along the minus strand of JAEWBL010000240.1, from coordinate 3,030 downwards.
TGAGGTCGCCGGGGGCGAGGCGGAACAGGGTGGAGAGGGTGGCGATCATCTCCGGCACCTTCCAGATCATCTGGTTGAGGTTGCCTTCCTGCTTCATCCGATCGTTGATCTTCAGGAAGATGCGGCCGGCGCCTGGGTGCCCGGCGGTCGCCACCGGAAGGATGGCCGAGCAGGGAGCGGACTCCTCGAAGGCCTTGCCGGTTTCCCACGGACGGCCGAGCTTCTTCGCCTCGCCCTGGAGGTCGCGTCGCGTCAGGTCGAGGCCGACGCCGTAGCCGAACACATGGTCGAGCGCCCGCTCCACCGGGATGTCCTCGCCGCCTTCCTTCAGCGCCACCACCAGCTCCACCTCGTGGTGCAGGTCCTTGGTGAGCTTGGGATAGGAGATGGTTGCGCCCGAGCGCACGAGCGTGTCCGGATTCTTCTGGAAGAAGAAGGGCGGCTCCTTGTTGGGGTCGTGGCCCATCTCCACCGCATGGTCGGCGAAGTTGCGGCCGACGCAATAGATGCGGTGCACCGGGAAGACCGCGTCGCTGCCCACGATGGGCAGATGCGGATGGGGCTGGGGCTGGAAGACGTAGCTGGCCATGGGGCGCTCCGGATGTTCGGCGTCCTGCATAGGGCGCCCCCGCCGGAGAGGGAAGGGCGAAACGCCGCAGCGCGGATCGGTGGGGCCGGGCCATGGCGCCAAAGCTATATTCAAACTAATATAGCGTTATTTCTCGCGCGGGTGCCGGCCACTGCCGGGCGCCCTCTCATTCCGCTTCGGGGATTGCCATGCGACTGGGCCTCTTCTGCACCTATGAAAACCCCCGGCAGGACTATGCCTCCGCCTATGCGGAGCAGACCACGCTTGTGCAGCGGGTGGAGGATCTCGGCTTCGAGGAAGCGTGGATCGCCGAGCATCATTTCAATCCGCAGGCGGCGAGCCCCTCCTGCCTCGCCATCCTCGCGTATCTCGCCGGCCGAACCACTCGCATCCGGCTCGGCACGGCGGCCGTGCTGCTGCCCCTGCACCATCCCGTGAGCGTGGCGGAGGACGCGGCCACCGTGGACGTCCTCTCCGGCGGACGGCTGGAACTCGGGGTCGCCCGCGGGGGGCCCTTTCCCCTGCACGAGATGCATTTCGGCGTGGCGCAGGCGGAGAGCCGCGGCCGGATGCTGGAGGCGCTCGATCTCGTCGCCGCCCTGCTCGCAGACGAATCGGTGACCCGGTAGGGCGCCTTCTTCAAGGTGAGCGATCTGGAACTGGTGCCGCGTCCCGTTCAGGCGCCGGTGCCCATCCATATTGCTTCGGCGACGCCAGAAACGGTCGCCCTCGCCGCCCGGCGCGGCTACGGCATCATGGCGGCACCGCCCTTTCCCCTCGCGGGCACCGCGGAGAGCGTCCGGCAGTATCGCGCGGTCGCCCCCGAGGCGGGACGGTGCCTCACCCTGCTGCGCTTCCTCCATTTGGCCGACAGCCGGCCGCGGGCGCAGGAGGAGGCGCGCGCCTTCCTCGCGCCGTTCGTCGAACGCATGAAAGCGACCACGGAAAAGATACGTCCCGACTGGGCGCCGTGGTTCGATCTCGACCGGATGATTGCGGATTCGCTGATCGGCACCGAAGGGGACGTGGTGGAGCAGGTGGCGGCGCTGGAGCGTCAGCTGGCGCCGCGGTCGCTGGTCCTGAAGCCGTTGGCGCCTGCCTTCGACAAGCGCATGGGGGATCTGGAGGCGTTCGCCCTCCGCATCCGCCCGCAGCTCCGCGTCGCCACCTAGGCCCGGCGCGCCTCGACGATGGCGAGCGCCGCCGCGAAGGCGGCTTCGATGCCGAGGTCGGAGGTGTCGAGCAGCACGGCGTCGTCCGCCTTGAGGAGGGGCGCGCTGGAGCGGCCCGAATCGCGCTCGTCGCGCTTCAGGATGTCGGCCAGCACGACGTCATAGGCGATCTCTTCGCCCCGCCCGATCAATTCCCGGAAGCGCCGGTCCGCCCGCACCTCGGGCCGCGCGGTGACGAACAGTTTGGCCGCCGCGTCCGGGCAAATGACGGTGCCGATGTCGCGCCCGTCCAGCACCGCCCCGCCCGTCTGGCCGGCGAAGCGGCGTTGCAGGTCCAGAAGCGCAGCCCGGACGCCCGGCCGCGCGGCCACCACGGAGGCGGCCTCGCCCAGCTCCGCCGTGCGCAGCGCGTCCGGGTCCAGTGCCGACACGTCGAGTTTGAGGGCGGCCCGCACCGATGCCTCTTCATCGCCGAGGCGGCCGTCCGCGAGGCAGCGTGCCCCGACCGCCCGGTAGAGCAGGCCGGTGTCGAGATACGGGAGTCCGTAATGCGCTGCGAGCCGCCGGGCCAGCGTGCCCTTGCCGGACGCGGCCGGCCCGTCGATGGCGATGACCATGGCCGCCCCGTCAGTCGATGACGGCGCCGAGGCCGCGCATCATGGGCATGAAGGTGGGGAAGGAGGTGGCGATGAAGCCCACGTCGTCCACGCTCACCCCCTCGTCGCTGGCCAGCCCCAATACCAGGAAGGACATGGCGATGCGGTGATCCATGTGGGTCTTCACCGGACCGCCCCCCTTGACCGTCGTGGCGCCGGTGACGAGGAGGTCGTCGCCCTTCACCTCATGGGCGATGCCGCAGGCGGCAAGGCCGGCCGCGACGGCGGCAAGGCGGTCGCTTTCCTTCACGCGCAGCTCGGAGAGGCCGCGCATGGCCGTGGTGCCCTCGGCAAAAGCCGCGGCGACGGCGAGGATGGGATATTCGTCGATCATGGCCGGCGCCCGCTCCGGCGGCACTTCCACGCCCTTCAGGCGGGAATGGCGGACCCGGAGGTCCGCCACCCGCTCGCCGCCCTCGGTGCGCTCGGCAACGATGGTGATGTCCGCGCCCATTTCGAGGAGGGTGGTGATGAGGCCGGTGCGCAGCGGGTTCATCATCACGTCGGTGAGGATGAGGTCCGACCCGGGCACGATCAGCGCCGCCACCAGCGGGAACGCCGCCGAGGAGGGATCGGCCGGCACGTCCACCGGCGCGGCGATGAGGTGCGGGCG
>JAEWBL010000161.1 GCA_023391175.1 Pseudomonadota bacterium | reverse complement strand
CGCCGTGGCTGTGGCTGCCCCGGTGGCAATGGCAGTCGCCGTGGCCGAACCTGTCCGCTCCGCAGACCCGGTCATCGCCCCCGCACCCGTCGCGCCGCGCCCCCGTCCCGCCGCGCCGGTGCGGCGGCCCGCCCAGAACCTGCCGCCGGCGCCCGATTATTCGGACAAGGTGATGATCTACGGGCTGATCGGGCTCTTCTGCCTCATCGCCGTGGTGATGATCAGCGTGCTCATCATGGCCCACGGGGTGGGCTGAAGCCTGGCTCTAATCCCGCCGCGCCCATGGCAGCACCACCGTCTCGCCCGCATGGGTGAGGCGTACGGCGTCCACCCCGAAGGCCTCAGCCAGATGGGCGTCGTCCAGCACCTGCGCCGCCGTTCCCTCCACAAGGAGCCGGCCGTCCTTCATCAGCGCGAGGCGATCGCAGAAGCGGCCGGCCAGCGTCAGGTCGTGCAGCACCGCGACCACCACCGCGCCCCGCCGGGCCGTGTCACGCAGCAGCGCCATGACTTCCAGCTGATGCAGCGGATCGAGCGCGGCGGAGGGCTCGTCGGCGAGGAGGATGGGCGCCTCCACCGCCAGCGCGCGGGCGAGCAGCACCCGCGCCCGCTCGCCGCCGGAAAGGGTATCCGCCGAGCGCCGGGCGAGGCCTTCCACCCCGGCCGCCGCCATGGCCCGCCGCGCGGCCGCGTCCACCGCCGCCGTGCCGTGGGGCAGGCGCCCCAGCGCCACCACCTCCTCCACCGGCAAGGGCCAGTGGATGCGGCCATCCTGCGGGAGATAGGCGATGGTCCGGCCGAGCCCGCGCCGGCCGATGTCGCCAGCGCTGCGGCCGTCATAGAGCACATGGCCGGAGGCTGGCGCCTCAAGGCCGGCCAGCACGCGCATCAGGCTGGTCTTGCCGGCGCCATTGGGGCCGAGCAGGCCGAGGAAGGTGCCGCCTTCGACCTCCAGACTGAGGTCGCGCACAAGCGTTGCGGCGCCGCGCGCGACAGTGACGGAACGGGCGGCGAGCCTCATGCCTCCCTCCCCCGTAGACGCGCGAGAAGGAACAGGAAGAAGGGCGCGCCGATGAGCGCCGTGACCACGCCGAGCTGCAGTTCCGGCCGGGTGGGGATGAGCCGCACCACGATATCCGCGCCAAGGGTCAGCGCCGCACCCGCGAGGCCGCTCGCCGCCAAGAGCCGGCCCGGCCGGTGGCCCACCAGCGGGCGCACCAGATGCGGCACCACGAGGCCGACGAAGCCGATGGCCCCCGCCACCGCCACGCTTGCCCCCACCGCCGCCGCCGTGCCGCCGATGACGAGGAGGCGCACCCGGCGCAAGGGGAAGCCGAGGCTCTCGGCGGCATCCTCCCCCAGTGTCAACGCATCGAGCGCCGGTCCGGTGCGGAGCACCAGAACCCAGCCGACTGCCATGAAGGGCAGCGCCAGCGCCACGTGCACGAGGCTGCGGTCGGCCAGCGAGCCCATGAGCCAGAACACCAGCTCCAGCGCCGCATAGGGGCTCGGCGCGAGATTGAGCGCCAGCGCGGTGAGCGCGCCCGCGAGGCTGGAGAGGGCGACCCCGGCGAGGATCAGCATCACCGTCCCCGCCCCCCGAGCTGCGAGGGCGAGGAGCACGGCGGTGGCCGCCGCCGCGCCCATCAGTCCGCCCAGCGGCAAGGCGAGCGCGAAGGAAGTGGAGAAGCCGAAATAGAAGGCGATGACTGCCCCCAGCGCCGCCGCGCCGGAGACGCCGACGACGCCGGGATCGGCGAGGGGATTGCGCATCAGCCCCTGCAACGCCGCCCCGGTGAGGCCGAGGCTGAAGCCCACCGCCGCGCCGAGGATGGCGCGCGGCAAACGCAGCTCCGAGAGCACCAGCGCCGCCACGCTCGGCCGCCCGGCAAGAAGATCGCCGAACGCCCCGCCAAGGTCGAGCGGTGCATAGCCCACCGCCACCGAGACGCAGAACAGCAGCAGCACCAGAAAGCCGAGGCCGAGGATGACCCGCGAGGGCATCAGCGCGTCCCCTCCGCCGCAGCGTGATGCAGGCCGGGAAGCCGCGCCCGCGCCTTCGCGAGCAGCGCCGCCGCCTCGGCGAGGTCCGGCCCGGCGCAGGTCCACAGCCGGAGCGGCAGGGCCAGCGTGCGGCCCTTGAAGGGCGCGAGCGCGGGGTGATGCAGCAGCGCGTCCGCCAGCGAGGGCGGCGCCGCCTCATCGGCATTCACCACCACGAGGTCGGGCTGGGCGCGCACGATCTCCTCCAGCGCCAGCTGCCCCATCTTGTCGGTCGGCACGCGGCCCGCGAGGTTGGCGAGGCCGGCCTTCTCCATCAGTTCGTCGGCCAGAGAGCCCCGCCCGGTGGTGAAGCCGTTGGGCCGCAGCACGACGGCGGTGGGGCGTTCGCCCGCGACGGGCGGCAGGCGCGAAAACGCCGCCTGCATCTGCCCCACCATGGCCTCGCCCCGCTCCGGCACGCCGAGGCGCGCCGCCACCATGCGGATCTGGGCGTGAGCCTCTTCCAGCGTTTCGGGATCGGTCAGTTCCACCACCTCGAAGCCAAGGCGCCGCAGCATGGCTGTGGCGCTGCGGGCGGTGTAGGCGCCGGCCAGCACGAGGTCCGGCTTCAGCGGCACCACCTCCTCCGCCAGCCCGCGATTGACGGGCACGCCGCGCGCAAGGTCCGCCACATTGGACGAGAGCGGGTCGCGCGCGAGATGGGTGACGGAGAGCACCTGCCCGGGATCGGCGAGCCGTAGGGCCAGCTCGTCCGAGCAGAGGTTCAAGGAGACGACGCGGGGCCGGACGTGCGTCTCTTCCGCCCGCGCCGGGGCGCAGGCCAGAAGAGCCGCGAGCATCAGTCCGGCCGCCGCGCCTTTCACCGAACCCTCACCATGCGCGCCTCACCACGTGAGCTTCACCCCGCCATAGGCGCCGAAGCCGGGGGCGAGGAAGCCGTTGGGGTTTTCGTAGGTCTGGTTGAACAGATTGTCGATGCGCCCGAACACGGTGGTGGCGGCATTGAGCCGGTAGTTCGCCGCCAGATTCACCACCGTGTAGCCGGGCTGGTCGATGTAGTTCGAGGTGAGGCGGACGATGTCCCACCAGGAGGACGCATAGACGAGGCTTGCCGCCAGATCGAGTTCGTCGGTCGGCCGCCAGCCCAGCGTCAGGCTCACCTTGTTGTTGGGCCGGCGCAGGGGATAGCAGGAGGTGGCATCGATGGGCGCGCAGGCGGCGCCGAAGGGCTGGCCGGGCGGCACATAGCCCACGACGTTGGTGTAGGTGTAGTCCACCCGCGCATCGATGCGGTCCGTCACCTTCACCGCCACGAACGCCTCCACGCCCTGCGACACGGCGCTGGAGATGTTGACGTTCTGGTACGTCACCGGATCGTAGCTGATGAGGTTGGTGATGTTGTTGTGGAAGTATGTCACCCCGAACAGCACGCGCTCGCCGAACGCCTTCTGCTCGAAGCCCGCATCCCAGCCCTCGCTC
>JAEWBL010000247.1 GCA_023391175.1 Pseudomonadota bacterium | reverse complement strand
ATCGACACCATGACGGTGATCATGCTGATCGTCGTCACCACCGTGTCCTCGCTCGTCCATCTCTACTCCATCGGCTACATGCACGAGGACCCGAGCCGGCCGCGCTTCTTCGCCTATCTCTCGCTGTTCACCTTCGCCATGCTCATGCTGGTGACGGCGGACAACCTGCTCCAGCTGTTCTTCGGCTGGGAGGGCGTGGGTCTCGCCTCCTACCTGCTCATCGGCTTCTGGTACGAGAAGCCCTCGGCGAACGCGGCCGCCATGAAGGCCTTCGTGGTGAACCGCGTGGGCGACTTCGGCTTCATGCTGGGCATCTTCGCCATCTTCGTGATGACCGGCTCCATCGCCTTCGAGGAGGTGTTCGCCGCCGCCCCGGGCCTGGCCGGCAAGACCATCACCTTCCTTGGCCACCACTGGGATGCGCCGACCGTCATCGCGCTGCTGCTGTTCGTCGGCGCGTGCGGCAAGTCGGCCCAGTTCCTGCTGCACACCTGGCTGCCGGACGCGATGGAAGGCCCGACCCCGGTGTCCGCCCTCATCCACGCCGCCACCATGGTGACCGCCGGCGTGTTCATGGTGGCGCGCATGTCGCCCATCTTCGAGCTGTCGCAGACCGCGCTGAACGTGGTGATGCTGGTGGGCGCGACCACCGCCTTCTTTGCCGCCACCGTCGGCCTGGTGCAGAACGACATCAAGAAGGTGATCGCCTATTCCACCTGCTCCCAGCTCGGCTACATGTTCGTGGCCATGGGCGCGGGCGCCTATTCCATCGGCATGTTCCACCTGCTCACGCACGCCTTCTTCAAGGCGCTGCTCTTCCTCGGTGCCGGCTCGGTCATCCACGCCATGCACCACGAGCAGGACATGCGGCACATGGGCGGCCTTCGGAAGAAGATCCCCTTCACCTACTGGACGATGGTGATCGGCACGCTGGCCATCACCGGCTTCCCCTTCCTCGCCGGCTATTACTCCAAGGATGCCATCATCGAGGCGGCCTATGCGAGCCACAACTACTTCCGCACCTACGGCTACTGGATGACCGTGATCGCTGCGGCGCTCACCGCCTTCTATTCCTGGCGCCTGATCTTCCTCACCTTCTTCGGCCATCCGCACGACCATCATCACTATGAGGCCGCGCATGAGAGCCCGCTGGTGATGACCATTCCGCTCGCCGTGCTGTCCCTCGGCGCGATCTTCGCGGGCTGGGCCTTCCACGGGATCTTCGTGGGCGAAGGCGTCCACGACTTCTTCCGCCACTCGATCTTCATGGGGGCGGAGAACCACATCCTCCACGCCATGCACGAAATCCCCGGCTGGGCCGCCTTCGCACCCACGGTGATGATGGTGGTGGGTTCGCTGATCGCCTACTGGTTCTACATCGTGAACCCGAAGATCCCGCCGGCTCTCGCGAAGTCGCAGGATGCGCTGTATCAGTTCCTCCTGAACAAGTGGTACTTTGACGAGATCTACAACTTCCTCTTTGTGCGCCCGGCCCTGTGGCTCGGCCGCACCCTCTGGAAGCGCGGTGACGGTACCATCATCGATGGGCTGGGACCGGACGGTGTCTCCGCCCGCGTGCTCGACATCACCCGCGGGGTGGTGCGGCTGCAGACCGGCTACCTCTACCACTACGCCTTCGTGATGCTGATCGGCGTCGCGGCCCTCATCACCTGGTTCATGTTCGCCGGAGTGTGACGATGACCGACTGGCCCATCCTCTCCGTCGTCACCTTCCTGCCGTTGGTCGGGGCGCTCTTCATCTTCGTGGTGCGGGGCGACGACGAGGTGTCCGCGCGCAACGCCCGCTGGGTGGCACTGTGGACCACGCTCGTCACCTTCCTGGTGTCGCTGCTGCTGCTGCCGGGCTTCGATGCCTCCGCCCCTGGCTTCCAGTTCGTGGAAAAAAAGGCTTGGCTTGGCGATCTCGCGTCCTACCACATGGGTGTGGACGGCATCTCGCTGCCCTTCGTCATCCTCACCACCTTCCTCATGCCCTTCTGCATCCTCGCCTCCTGGGAGAGCGTGCATAAGCGGGTGAAGGAATACATGATCGCCTTCCTGGTGCTCGAGACCATGATGCTCGGCACCTTCACGGCCCTCGACCTCGTCCTCTTCTACTTCTTCTTCGAGGGCGGCCTCATCCCGATGTTCCTCATCATCGGTGTGTGGGGCGGTGCCCGGCGCATCTACGCCTCCTTCAAGTTCTTCCTCTACACGCTGCTCGGTTCCGTGCTCATGATGCTCGCCATCATGGCCATGTACTGGAAGGCCGGCACGACGGACGTGCCCACCCTGATGCAGTTCGGCTTCCCGTCGGGCATGCAGTACTGGCTCTGGCTCGCCTTCTTCGCCTCCTTCGCGGTGAAGATGCCCATGTGGCCGGTGCACACCTGGCTGCCCGACGCCCACGTGGAGGCGCCCACCGCTGGCTCCGTCATCCTGGCCGGCGTGCTGCTGAAGATGGGCGGCTACGGCTTCCTGCGCTTCTCGCTGCCCATGTTCCCGGAGGCGAGCCACTATTTCGCGCCGCTGGTGTTCACCCTTTCGGTGGTGGCCATCATCTACACCTCGCTCGTCGCGCTGGTGCAGGAGGACATCAAGAAGCTGATCGCCTACTCGTCCATCGCCCACATGGGCTTTGTGACCATGGGCATCTTCGCCATGAACGAGCAGGGCCTGCAGGGCGCCATGTTCCTCATGATCTCCCACGGCTTCGTCTCGGGCGCGCTGTTCCTGTGCGTCGGCGTCATCTACGATCGGCTGCATACCCGCGAGATCGCCGCCTATGGCGGCCTCGTGAAGCGCATGCCGCTCTACGCGACCGTGCTGATGGTGTTCACCATGGCGAACGTTGGCCTGCCGGGCACCTCGGGCTTCGTCGGCGAATTCCTCACCATGCTCGCCGCCTTCGAGCGCAATACCTGGGTCGCCTTCTTCGCGGCCACCGGCGTCATCCTCTCCGCGGCCTACGCGCTGTGGCTCTACTGGCGCGTCGTGTTCGGCCCGCTGGAGAAGGAAAAGCTGAAGTCCATGATGGATCTCTCGCCCCGCGAGATCGCCATCATGGTCCCGCTGGTGATCCTCACCATCCTGTTCGGCGTGTGGCCCGCGCCCATCCTCAACATGACATCCCATGCGGTGAACGCGGTCGTCGCGCGCACCGATTCCGTGGCGGGCGCGGTGAAGACCGCCCTGCTGCTGAGCTTCTGATTTTCGAGGACGCCTCATGTCGCAGCTCCTGCCTCCCCTCGGCGCGGTCCTGCCGGAACTGGTGCTCGCCGTCTCCGCCATCGTGCTGATCCTCATCGGCGCGTTCCGCGGGGAGGGCTCGGCCAATCTGGTCACCGGCCTCGCCATCGCGGTGCTGGCCGCGGCGGGCGTGCTGGTGCTGCTGCAGCCCGCCACCGAAGTCGCCGCCTTCAACGGATCGCTGGTCATCGACGCCTTCGGCCGCTTCATGAAGGTGCTGGCGTCCATCGGCGCGCTGGTCTCCCTCATCATGTCGGTGGACTGGCAGGCGCGGGAGAAGCAGGCGAAGTTTGAATATGCAGTGCTGGTGGTCATCGCCACGCTCGGCATGTTCATGCTGGTGTCGGCCGGCGACCTCATCGCCCTCTATCTCGGCCTGGAGCTGATGAGCCTCTCGCTCTATGTGGTGGCGGCCATCAACCGCGACTCGGTGCGCTCTACCGAGGCGGGCCTGAAGTATTTCGTGCTCGGCGCGCTCTCCTCGGGCATGCTGCTCTACGGCGCCTCGCTGATTTACGGCTTCACCGGCTCGGTGAACTTCCCGCAGATTGCCGCCGTGGCGAAGGAGCCGAGCATCGGCCTCATCTTCGGCCTCGTGTTCCTGGTGGCGGGCCTGTGCTTCAAGGTCTCGGCCGTGCCGTTCCACATGTGGACGCCGGACGTGTATGAGGGCGCGCCCACCCCGGTCACCGCCTTCTTCGCTTCCGCCCCGAAGGTCGCCGGCATGGCCATCTTCGTGCGCGTGCTCATCGAGGCGTTCCCGCACGTCTCGCACCAGTGGCAGCAGATCGTCGCCTTCGTCTCGCTCGCCTCTATGGTGCTCGGCGCCTTCGCCGCCATCGGCCAGCGCAACATCAAGCGACTGCTTGCCTATTCCTCCATCGGCCTCATGGGCTTCGCCCTCGTCGGCCTCGCCGCCGGCACCACCGAGGGCGTGCGCGGCGTGCTGCTCTACATGGCCATCTATCTGGTGATGACGCTCGGCACCTTCGCCTGCGTCCTCACCATGCGCCGCAAGGGCCAGGCGGTGGAGACGGTGGACGACCTCGCCGGCCTCGCCCGCCGCAACCCGCTGATGGCGCTGATGCTGGGCGCGCTGATGTTCTCGCTCGCCGGCATCCCGCCGCTCGCTGGCTTCCTCGCCAAGTATTACGTCTTCGTCGCCGCCATCCAGGCCGGCCTCTACGGCCTCGCTGTGGTGGGCGTGCTCGCCTCGGTGGTGGGTGCCTTCTACTACCTGCGCGTCGTCAAGATCATGTATTTCGACGAGCCAGTGGACGCCTTCGACCCCATGCCGACCGAGCTGAAGGCGGTGCTGGCGGTGAGCGGCCTTTTCACCATCTTCTATTTCGTCTATCCCGCTCCTCTCATTGAGGCTGCGAGTGCCGCTGCCCGTTCGCTCTTCTGAGACGATGGCTCATTACGAATTCCAGGGTTCCACGGTTCCCATCGTCCGCTTCACCCAGATCGGCTCCACCAACGCCGAGGGGATGGCGCGCCTGCAACGCGGCGAGACCTTCCCGGTGTGGCTGGTCGCCGACATCCAGACGGCCGGGCGGGGACGCCGCGGTCGGCCTTGGACGTCCGAGCTCGGCAATCTCTTCGCCACCCTCGTGCTGCCCAACCCGGCGCCTGTGGCCAATCTGGCGCAGCTCTGCTTCGTCGCCGGCCTCGCGCTGCGGGACGCGGTGATCTCCGCCGCGCCGCAGATCGCGACGGACAACATGAAGCTCAAGTGGCCGAACGATCTCCTGATCGACGGCGGCAAGGTGGCCGGCATCCTGGTGGAAGGCGGCACCGATCCGCATGGCCGCCCGGCTGCGGTCATCGGCTTCGGAGTCAATTGCCTGCACCATCCCGAGGACCTGCCCTACAAGGCGACGAGCCTCGAGGCGCTGGGCGCGCCCACCGCGCCGGATCGGATGCTGGAAGCGCTCGACCTCGCCATGGCGGTGCGCCTCAATCAGTGGAACGCCGGCGCCGGCTTCGCCGCCATCCGCTCGGACTGGATGCGCCATGCCTTGGGCATGGGCGACCAGGTGAGCGTGAAGATCGGCGAGCGCGAGGTGGTCGGCCGCTTCGAGAATATCGACACCCGCGGCGCCATGATGCTGCGGCGTCGGGATGGCGTGGCCGAGATCATCACCGCGGGCGATGTCTCCCTCGGCAAGCCCGACTGATCGTCGCGGCCGAGCTCTGAAGGCTTGCATTGCGGCGGCGGGACCCCATCATACGGCCGCCCGCCTTTTCCTGAGCCTCGCGTCGCGGGGCTCTTCCTGTTTGGCGCGTCACGCGCTTGCCGGCACGCCCATGCGCCGGCGCGCAGGGCGCCGCGTTTGGAAGTGACCCCCTGATGGCACCCACGGATGAACTGGTCTTCGCGCCCCTCGGCGGCGTGGGCGAGATCGGAATGAACCTCGGCCTCTACGGCTTCGGCCCGAAGAAGGCGCGGGAATGGCTCGTGGTCGATCTCGGCATGAGCTTCGCGGGAGAGGAGGCCCCGGGCGTCGACCTGGTGCTGCCGGACATCCGCTTCCTGGAGACCGAGCGCAAGAAGATCGCCGGGCTCGTGCTGACCCATGGTCATGAAGACCATATCGGCGCGGTGCTGGACCTCTGGCCACGCCTGAAGTGCCCCATCTACACCACCCGCTTCACCGCCGGTCTTCTGGAAGCCAAGCGCGCCGGCGAGCCGGGCGCGCCGTCCGAGCTGCCCATCGAGGTCGTGCGCGCGCGGCAGCCCGTGCAGATCGGGCCGTTCTCCGTGGAGTTCGTTCCGGTCTCGCACTCCATCCCGGACAGTCACGCCCTCGCCATCCGCACCAAGGCGGGGCTGGTGGTGCATACCGGCGACTGGAAGCTCGACCCGACGCCCCTCGTGGGCGAGGCCACCGACGTGGCGCGCCTGAAGGCGCTGGGGGATGAGGGCGTGCGCGCCATCATCTGCGATTCCACCAATGCCATCCGCGACGGCATCTCCCCGTCCGAGTCAGACGTGGCCGCCTCGCTGAAGGGCATCGTCGCCAAGGCGAAGCATCGCATCGCCTTCACCACCTTCTCCTCCAACGTGGCGCGCATCCGCGCCATCGCCGAGGCGGCCCATGCCAACGGGCGCGAGGTGGTGCTGGTGGGCCGGGCGCTGGAGCGCGTCATCGGCGTCGCGCGCGAGCAGGGGTTGCTGGACGGCATTCCCGCCTTCCGCGGTGCGGACGCCTACGGCTACCTGCCGCGCGAGCGGGTGGTAGCCATCCTCACCGGCAGCCAGGGCGAGCCGCGCGCCGCGCTGCGCCGCATCGCCGACGATGACCATCCGGAGATCGCGCTGTCGCCGGGCGACCAGGTAGTCTTCTCCTCGCGCACCATTCCCGGCAACGAGAAGGTGGTGAACCACATCGTCAACGCGCTCATCAAGCGCGGAGTGGAGGTCATCACCGACCGCACGGCCCTCGTCCACGTCTCCGGCCATCCGCGCCGGGGCGAGCTGGAGGAGATGTACCGCATGATCCGCCCGCAGGTGGCGATTCCGGTGCATGGCGAGGCGCTGCATCTTCACGAGCACGCGCTGCTCGCCCGCCGCCTCGGCGTGCCGGAGGTGGTGAATTGCTACGACGGCAATGTCATCCGCCTCGCCCCCGGCCCGGCCGAGCGGGTGGACGATGTGCCATTCGGCCGCCTCTACAAGGATGGCCGCCTGCTGCTCGCCGAGGGCGCCCGCGCCATTCCCGAGCGGCGCAAGCTCGGTTATGTGGGCGCCATCTCCATCGCCGTTGCGGTGAACAAGCAGGGCGGCCTTGCGGGCGATCCCTCCGTCGAGATCACCGGCGTGCCGGAGCGCGGGGAGGGCGGCATCGACATGCTCGACCACGTGCTGGACACGGTGGTCGCGACGCTCGACAACCTTCCCAAGGCTCGCCGCCGCGACCCCGAGGCGCTGGCCGAGAGCCTGGAGCGGGCGGTGCGCTCGGCCGTCAATGCTGCGTGGGGCAAGAAGCCGGTCTGCCACGTCCACGTGCTGGAGGTGTGAGCCGGTTCGGAGGCCGCGTCTCCGAACCAAGCCTGCGCGGCGCCTGAGCGGGGCAACCCAACATCCGTTCTCCTGCGGAGGTCGTGTTTCTCGGCTCGCCTCGTTGCGCTATGGATCGGTGAGGAACCGGAGGGAAACATGATCGGACGGCTCAACCACGTGGCCATCGCGGTGCGCGATATCGCGGCCGCCTCGGCGCTCTATCGCGACACGCTCGGCGCGGAGGTTTCCGCCGCGGTGCCCCAGCAGGAGCACGGGGTGACCACGGTGTTCGTGACCCTGCCCAACACCAAGATCGAGTTCCTGGAGCCCCTCGGCGCGGATTCGCCCATCGCCAAGTTTCTGGAGCGCAATCCGGACGGCGGCATCCACCATCTGTGCTACGAGGTGGACGACATCATCGTCGCCCGCGACCAGCTCAAGGCGAAGGGCGCGCGCGTCCTCGGCTCGGGCGAGCCGAAGATCGGCGCCCACGGCAAGCCGGTGCTCTTCCTTCATCCGAAGGATTTCAACGGCACGCTGGTGGAACTGGAGCAGGCCTGAGGCCACGGCCTGCGGGCTTGTCTCACGGGCCGTGCCCAGCCCGCGCAGCGCGAGAGCGAGCCCTTTCGGCGCCGGTCGAAGACCGGGGCCGATGGGCTGAAATTCCCTTCGCGGCGCCGGCCTCGCGGCGCCGCCAGTCAAGGAAGACGCCGTGTCGGTCGGTGCCGTCGTCGCCATCTATTTCATCGTCTGGTGGACCAGCCTGTTCGCCGTGCTGCCGTGGGGCGTGCGCTCCCAGGCCGAGAGCGCGGACGTCACGCCGGGCACCGATCCCGGCGCGCCGGTGCGGCCGCTGATGCTCTACAAGGTGATCGCCACCAGCGTCATCGCGCTCATCATCACCGCCGGCATCGTCTACATCATGACCAGCGGCATCATCTCGCTGGAAGACATCCCGATGCCCTTCAAGACCCAGGAATAGGCAATAACCGGGAATAGGGCCGCCTT